>JAPUJS010000416.1 GCA_027296045.1 bacterium
AAAAGTTCCAACCGGGATAGAGGACAGCGACTTTGCTGAGGCGGGTGTGTATGTGAACGAAGATTGGCAGTTTCAAATTACGCGTCCCGACGAGACCTGGGGGATGAATGCCTCGGTGTCTGCGCTTATTCGGCAAGCCAATGGGCTGCCCCGGGTGGAAGTGTGGATGCTGGGTCCGCCAGAATCGGACGCGTTTCAACCCACATTTTATCTGACTCCCGATGCGTTGTTTCAGGGCGATAGCCCAGACAGTTTTCTTGCCGATTTGGAACTGGAACTCAGCAGTGTTTTTGCCGGATATGCGCCTGAGGAGAAGCAAAAGGTCCGGTTGGACGGCGGTGAGATGACGTATTGGGTTTTTGAGACCGCCTTTTCTTCGAGGGAGAATTTTCTGCCCGGAACCCGATTCTGGGTCCAGACAGTTTCACACGGATCGGAAGTTTTTATTATGCTGGGCAATGGCTCTTCCGATTACTTTCCGGTAAACACCTATGAGCGTATTGCATCCAGCCTGAAGTTTCTGGATTAACAGGGTACCCATTCTGAGAACCCATGGCCGGTCTGTCCTGCAAGCCGGGTGAAGATGTCGGAGATCTTCACCCGGCTTTGTTCGTTTTGCTTATATTGTCGCGGTGGGAACGAAATGTGAAATGGGGCAGTCCAATACGGCACACAGGATCTATTGCAGCTTGGAAATGTGGATACTTTACCTGGGTGATGGTCTATGGTTGAGAAACCTGCCGAGCAATCTCCCGCCTCCGGCATTTTGCCGCTGCTGCTGGTTCTTTTTATCGGCAGCGGCTGTTCGGGGTTGATTTACGAAATCGTCTGGTTTCAGATGTTGCAATTGGCAATTGGCTCTTCAGCCATCTCTCTGGGCGTTCTGTTGGGCACGTTTATGGGAGGGATGTGTTTGGGCAGTTTGCTGTTGCCCCGTGTGATCACTGCCCGGCATCATCCGTTGCAGGTATACGCCCTGTTGGAACTGGGCATTGGAATCCTGGGGTTTCTTTTGCTGTTTGCTGTGCCGGCAGTTGGCGGGCTGTATAGTTCGATCGTTCGTCCTGGCTTGCCCAGTGTGATTTTGCGGGGTGTGGCATGCGTGATCTGCTTGCTGCCACCCACCCTGCTGATGGGGGCGACCCTGCCGGCGATTGCGCGGTGGACGAAGACGACGCCGAAGGGGGTTTCATGGCTGGGGTTTTTCTATGGGGGCAATATTGCCGGGGCTGTGTTCGGCTGTCTGCTTGCCGGCTTTTATCTGCTCCGGGTTTATGATTCGGCAACAGCGACTTTTGTGGCCGTTGCAATAAATGTAACGGTGGCGGTTGTGGGGCTTCTTCTTTCCAGGAAAGCCCCGTATCAAGTGCCTGAAGATGTGTCTGATCAGAACCAAGTCCGAGTATCTGATAGCCGCGTTGTTTATTGGGTTATTGGATTTTCTGGAATGGCTGCTCTGGGAGCACAGGCCATCTGGACGCGGCTGTTGTCGCTGATGCTGGGGGCAACGGTCTATACGTTTTCCATCATCCTGGCGGTATTCCTCATGGGACTGGGAATCGGAAGTAGTTTTGGAGCTACCATGGCCAGCAGCCGGTCCAGGCCCCGGATGGCGTTGGGCTGGTGTCAGTGGCTGGTGACCATTTCGATTGCCTGGACGGCCTATATGCTTTCGGTTTCGCTTCCTTACTGGCCCGTTGAACCCGCGTTTGTAAAAACGCCCTGGATCAATTTTCAATTTGACCTGGTGCGATGCCTCTGGGCAATTTTTCCGGCAACGGTCCTGTGGGGGGCCAGTTTTCCGCTGGCTCTGGCTGCGATTGGTGCAAGCGAAAAAGATCCCGGCCACCTTGTGGGGCGGGTCTATGCCGCCAATACGGCTGGGGCCATTGTGGGCGCATTTGGATTTAGTGTGTTGATGGTGGCCTGGTTGGGCACTCAGGTGGCCCAGCAGGTGTTGATTTTGCTGGCCCTATTTGGTTCGCTGCTGATGTTTGCTTCGGTTTTTTTGCGCAGAAAATCGACGGTATCCAGAAAGCAGGATCTGGCCTGGTTGACGGGTCTGACGGCAATCGGTATCCTATTGGCCTGGGGTGTGCCCGAAGTTCCTCGAGGATTGATTGCCTATGGTCGAAACCTGCCTTCGTGGGGTGATTCTGTGGACTACATCTATGTGAGGGAGGGGATGAATGCGTCGATTGCGGTATCGGAACATCCGGGTGGAGATCGGGAGTTTCACGTCAGCGGCAAGGTGGTGGCTTCCAACGAAGCGCAGGATATGCGCCTTCAACGGATGCTCGGGCATATTCCGGCCCTGATTCATTCGGGACCGAAGTCGGTATTGGTTGTAGGGTGTGGGGCCGGTATCACGGCGGGCACTTTTGTTTTACATCCCAACATGGAACGCATTGTGATCTGTGAAATTGAACCTGTAATTCCACCTGCTGCTGCCACGTATTTCGGGAAAGAAAACTACCATGTCATGGAAGATTTCCGTGTGGAAATCGTCTATGACGATGCCAGACACTATATTGTGACCACCCAGGAGAAATTCGATATTATTACGTCCGATCCAATTCATCCGTGGGTCAAGGGGGCGGCGAGCTTGTATTCGAAAGAGTATTTTGAACTGGTAAAACAACATCTGAATCCTGGAGGGGTGGTGACGCAATGGGTGCCTCTTTATGAGACCCATGAGAAAGTCGTTAAAAGCGAGTTTGCTACATTTATGGAGGTTTTTCCGAATGGAACCGTTTGGGGAAACGAAGTGAAGGGTGGGGGATACGATGTGGTTCTGTTGGGACAGGTAGGGCCGACAACCGTTGATGTGGATGCACTGTTTGACCGTTTGAATCGAGAAGATCACACTCCGGTTTTGCAGTCCTTGCGCGAGATCGGATTGGGATCGGTGATGGCTCTGTTGGGGACCTATTCGGGGCGGGGCCTGGACATGGTGCACTGGCTGGAGGATGCCGAAATCAATCGAGATCGAAATTTGCGTTTGCAGTATCTGGCCGGGATGGGATTGAATATGTACCAGGAAGAGGATATTTACGCCTCCATTCTGGAGTATTATGTCTATCCCAAGGATCTGTTTTTACATGGGACAGCCCGTCGGGAACGGGCGTTAAAGAGGCGGCTTGAACGGGGGGGGGAGCTGAGATTGAAAGGCGAAACAGAGCGATGAAGGTTGCTATCACCCACGTTCCGTCTCCTCATCTGGCCCATTGTGAATTGACATATGTTTCTCGAGAAGCGATTGATCTGGACAGAGCACTGGAGCAGCACGATGCATATTGTGAGGTGCTGTCCAGATGTGGATGCAAGGTGGTAAGGCTGGATGCCAATTGTGAATTGCCGGATAGCACGTTTGTTGAAGACACGGCCATCGTCCTGGATGAGGTGGCCGTTTTGGCGTCTTTAAGAGCCGTATCTCGGCGGCCTGAACTGGAGCAGATCGAATCAGAATTATGTCGTTACAGAGAGGTTCAGCGGGTCAAGTTTCCGGCCATGCTTGAAGGGGGGGATGCACTGCAGGTGGGCAAAACAATCCTGATAGGCCTGTCTGCGAGAACCAATCGGGCGGGTGTGCAGGCGCTGGAAGCTATTGTGAAGGATTTCGGATATCGTGTCATACCTGTTGAGGTGCAAGGATGTTTGCATTTCAAGACGGCTTGCACGGCTCTGGACGATTGCACGATGCTGGTGAACCCGGCCTGGGTGGATAGGCAGGCTCTCCAAAATTTCGATTTGATTGCGGTACCCGAGACCGAGCCGTGGGGAGCAAACGTGGTGCGGGTGGATGGGGAATTGATCATGGCTGCTGAGCACGTTTCGACCGCCGAAATCGTTCAAAAGATGGGCTATCGGGTTCACACGACGG
>JAPUJS010000417.1 GCA_027296045.1 bacterium
CCGGGGCAATTTAGAAAAAGCCCAGGAATGCCAGAAACGATTGGCCCCCCTGCGACTGGCCTTCTCCCTGGGCACGCACCCGGCCATGCTCAAAGCCGGTGCTGAACTGGTCGGATTTCCGGCAGGTCCCCCACGTGCCCCGGTAAGCCCGTTGACAGAACCCCAGCGCGAGCACCTCAAGCAAGTTCTGATCGGTATGGGATACGATGTTTGACTTCTCCCAGGATAATCGAAATTGAAAAAATAATCTGGTAACCTGCCCCCTGCACCGGAATAAATTCCCGTGCTATAAAAACGTGAAGTCTGAACAAGCCAGACTATATATTGCCTGCTGTAATGCCTTCCGTAAATAGAGATCCATAGCCCGACTTCCAGTCACTACCTCAGGAGAAAGAATGACCCAACTTACAATCTTACTATCCCTCACCTGTATCTTTTTGTCCGCCCCTGTCTCCGCACAGGATGGCCAGGCACTCTACCAGACCCACTGCGCCAATTGCCACGGCCAGAATCTCGAAGGCGGAAACGCCCCCAGTCTCATCGACGGCGTCTGGCTCTACGGCGCCGATCGCAGCAACCGCACCCGAAACGTCCGATTCGGCATTGCACAACAGGGCATGCCCGCCTTTGATGGGGCCCTTACAAACAGGCAAATCCGGGCCATCGATGACTACATCATGGCATCTGCAAAAACCGCCGGCGCAACCAGGCCGCCCATTCCCGAAAAACTCGAAACCCACGACTACGACATCGCCGTCGAGCGCTGGGTGGAAGGCCTCGAACTCCCCTGGTCCATCTTCTTCCTCGACCAACACACCACCCTCATCACCGAACGCCCCGGCCGGCTCCGCATCGTCAAAGACGGCAAACTACAACCCGAACCGGTCTCCGGCCTTCCCGAAGTCCTTCACCAGGGACAGGGCGGTTTGATGGACGTCGCCCTCGACCCTGCCTTTGCCGAAAACGGATGGATCTATCTGGCCTACAGCCACGTCCTCCCCAGTTCCGACGAACGCCCCCCGGCCATGACCCGACTCGTGCGCGGTCATTTAAAAGACAACACCTGGACCGACCAGCAGGTCATCTACGAAGCCCCCCCTGAAACCTATCGCAGAACCCGACACCACTACGGATGCCGCATCGCATTCGATCCCGAAGGCTATCTCTACTTCTCCATCGGAGATCGAGGCGCCAGCCAGCACGCCCAGGACCTGAGCCGCCCCAACGGAAAAATCCATCGCATCTTCCCCGACGGACGAATTCCCCAAGACAATCCCTTCATCAATCAGCAAGGTGCTCTCCCCACCATCTTCAGCTACGGCCACCGCAACCCCCAGGGTCTGGCCACCCACCCCGAAACCGGAGCCGTCTGGGACAGCGAACACGGCCCGATGGGCGGCGACGAATTAAACATCCTGACCCCCGGCACAAACTACGGATGGCCCGAAATCACCTACGGCCGCAACTACAACGGCGCCATCATCTCCGAGTTCGAACGCAAACCCGGCATGGCACAACCCACCCTCTTCTGGCGTCCCTCCATTGCCGTGTGCGGCATCGACTTTTATCGCGGCACCCTCTTCCCCAAATGGCAAAATCGCCTCCTGGTCGGTGCCCTGGCCTTTGAGGAAGTCCGCCTAATCGCCGTCGAAAAAGACCGCGTGATGCACGAAGAAATCATCCTCAAAAACGCCGGACGCGTCCGAGACGTTGAAACCGGACCCGACGGCGCCATCTACGTGGTGTTGAACAACCCCGGCACCATTCTCCGACTAACGCCGATTGTAGAAGAAGGCTATTGAAAAGTCTTTCATATCTTTCAACATTATCGATGGGCGAAATAAGATCGTAAAAACGGGTCATGACAACACCGTCAACCGATCCTCCTGATCCGGCTCACACGCCCAGAGTACTTCGGGATCATAGTTGCACGGCGTAGCAATCGGCCCATCTGGCATCACCCAGTCGGGCTTATATATCTGAATCAAAGGAAGGACATTCTGATACGCAATCCCATCTTTCAAATCGTCATCCATATCGGCCGCTTCAATCTTCCGCTGTAAAAATCGATAATCGTAATACGGCAAGTCCGCCCCAAAAATCAACCGCTCTCGCCCCACCTTATCCGCAAACCACTTGAAATCCCACTCCGAGCCTCGCCCATCTGGATACTGCACCACCTCAAACCACAAATTGTCATACTTGGCCAAATTCTCCGCCGCCCACTTGCTGGCATGCACAATAAACTGCGCATTCGGAAAGGCCTTCGCCGTCCGTTCCATCAGCTTATCGTGCCAGTGCAAATTGCACAACCCGCCCCGTGCAGCCGCCACCTCAATCATCGGCCAAATCTCCTGTTTCATCGGCGGATGCCCCACAATGCCCACCAGCCCCAACTCGCTCATCGCCTTCTCCGCCTCCTCCACCGCAAGCGGACCGAACCGGGGTTCCACCAGCGCCAGCCCAATCGGAAACCGATCTGGAAAATCCCGACACGCCCGTGCGATCACCGCGTTCTGATCCCGAATATCCTCCAGCCCCCGCACAATCGAACTGCCCACAGCCGTCGGCATCGACAACGCCGCATAAATATCCGTCTCCGCAAACCGTGACAAGCACATCTGCGTATTCTGTCCCGTCGGCGGCACTCGATTCAGCGTTTTACCAATGTGGTTGTGACAATCAAAATAAGGTCTCATCGAAAACCTCCCTGAAGCGAGTGTTCGACCACCCTTACCACTTCGCTTCTCGCTCGGGCAACGGATCCACCGTCCACGCCATCCGATCTACCAGCTGCCGCATCAACTCCAGTTGCACACCCGCATACGCCGGGTCGCCCCAAAAATTCTGTGTCTCATTCTCATCCGCCTCCAAATCATACAACTCACCCCCACCCGTCCCGTGGGCTGCCACCAGCTTATATCGCTCCGTCCGAATCATCGTCGCGTGAGCCGCTGGCCCCTCGTGCCAGGGCATCGCATTATAATATTCGCAATACACATCCTCACGATGCGTATCCAAATCGGCATCGCCCTGCAACAACGGTAGCAACGACCGCCCCTGCATCCCGGGATGAACCTCTAGCCCACACGCCTCCAGAAACGTCGGTGCCAGATCCATCAACTCCACCAGCGCCCCCGACCGCTGCCCGTCGTTCCGCATCCCCGGTCCCGAAATCATCAGCGGCAATCGAATCGCCGGTTCATAAAAATAGGGCCCCTTCAAATAAATCCCGTGATCCCCCAGCATCTCGCCATGATCCGACGTAAAAATCACAATCGTACTCTCTCGCTGTCCCGTCTCCTCCAACATCTCCAGCAACCGACCCACCTGCCGATCAATCACATCCACCATCGCCCAATAAGCCG
>JAPUJS010000418.1 GCA_027296045.1 bacterium
CCGAAGACATCGGCGGCATGAACGCCGCCCAGGGTATCCTGACCGCCCGGGGCGGAATGACCTCCCACGCGGCAGTGGTTGCCCGCGGGATGGGCAAATGTTGCGTGGCCGGCTGCGGCGAAATAACCGTCGACTACCGCAAAAACCTGTTCTCCGTGGGCAAAACAATCGTCAAAGGCGGCGACTGGATCTCCATCGATGGCTCCACCGGCGAAGTCATGCTCGGCCAGGTGGCCACCCAGGAAGCCAAGCTCTCGGGTGACTTTGGCACCTTGATGGGCTGGGCCGACAAGATTCGCAAACTCGACGTGCGCACCAATGCCGACACTCCGCACGACGCCGAAGTGGCCCGCCGCTTCGGCGCAGAAGGCATCGGGCTTTGCCGCACCGAACACATGTTCTTTGAAGGCGACCGCATCAATATCGTGCGCGAAATGATCCTGGCCGACGGCCTGAAAGGCCGACAGCGGGCCCTCAAAAAGCTCCTGCCCATCCAGCGCAAAGACTTCGAAGGCATTTTCACCGCCATGAAAGGCCTGCCGGTCACGATTCGCCTTCTCGACCCGCCCCTCCACGAATTCCTGCCGCACGAACGGGACCAGCAGCAGGAAATGGCCAAGCGTTTGAAAACCACGCTCCGCGTCATCCAGGACAAGGTGGAATCCCTCAACGAATTCAACCCCATGCTCGGCCACCGCGGCTGCCGCCTGGGCATCACCTTCCCGGAAATCTATGAGATGCAGATCCGCGCTATCCTGGAGGCCGCCGTGAATGTCTCCAAAAAACGCGTCAAAGTCCTGCCCGAAATCATGATCCCCCTGGTTGGAACCCTCAAAGAGTTCACCGTACTCAAAGAAATGGTCGACCGGGTCGACCGTGAGGTTCGCAAAGAAACCGGCAAACGGGTCCACTTCCTGACCGGTACCATGATCGAAATCCCACGTGCTGCTCTTGTGGCCGACCAGATCGCCAAAGAAGCCCAGTTCTTCTCTTTTGGCACCAACGATCTCACCCAAATGACCTTCGGCTACTCTCGCGACGATGCCGGGACATTCTTGGGTGAATACGTCGAACAGGGCATCCTGGAAAACGACCCCTTCCAAACCCTGGACCAATCGGGCGTGGGTCAGCTTGTCGAAACCGGAACCAAAAAAGGTCGCCGGGCCCGCAAAAACCTCAAGGTGGGCATCTGCGGCGAGCACGGCGGCGATCCCGACTCCGTACACTTTTTCCACAAAGTTGGAATGAACTATGTTTCCTGTTCGCCCTACCGCGTTCCCATTGCCCGCCTGGCCGCCGCACAGGCCGCGCTTGCAGACGAGTAAGAAGCCCTTCCCTTGTCGGACAATAGAGCCCGTCTGTAAATGGAAGAGGGATTGAAACAAAAAGTCCGCCTCTCTTGGCTTGGAGAGACGGACTTTTTTTATAACAAAGAAATGAATGCCTCACCCGGGAGCGACGCTTGATTTTCCCCCCCCGATGCCCTATATTTAACCGGCCTGAAAAATCTCTAAAAACCTTTTATCTCAACGTGTTTTTTATCTATGTCTCGAGTCATTGCCATTGCCAATCAGAAAGGTGGGGTCGGTAAAACCACCACGGCCGTCAACCTGGCCGCTTGCCTGGCTGCGGCCGAAAAGAAAACCCTGATGCTCGACATAGACCCCCAGGCCAATGCCACCAGCGGATTTGGCTATGTTGTGGATGAGCAAACGCCCTGTGTCTATGAAATGCTCGTTCAGGAGCGCAACATCGGCACCATCCTCCAGGAAACCGAAATCGACTACCTCACCCTGGCACCCTCCCATATCCGGCTCACCGGCGCCGAAATCGAGATGGTCAGTGTGCTCTCTCGAGAACGCCGCCTCCAACATTCCATCGCCTCCATCCGCGACCAATACGACTACATCATCATCGACTGCCCGCCGTCTCTGGGCTTGCTCACGCTCAATGCCCTCACGGGGGCCGATTCCGTGCTCATTCCCATCCAGTGTGAATACTATGCCCTGGAGGGTCTGAGCAAACTGCTCAACACCCTGCGTCTGGTTCAAAAGCATCTCAACCCCCAGCTCCAGATCGAAGGCGTCTTATTAACCATGTATGACGGTCGCCTCAACCTGTCGC
Organism: bacterium; assembly: GCA_027296045.1. Classification (GTDB taxonomy): domain Bacteria; phylum Latescibacterota; class UBA2968; order UBA2968; family UBA2968; genus JAPUJS01. The sequence goes on from JAPUJS010000418.1 coordinate 2,125, forward strand.
GTCAGGTTGCCGAAGAGGCCAAATCTCACTTCGGCGATCGGGTCTATAAAACCGTCATCGGACGCAATGTCAAGCTCAGCGAAGCCCCCAGTTTTGGCAAGCCGATCATTCTGTATGACATTATGTCCACCGGGGCACAAAACTACATGAACCTGGCCGGAGAGGTAATCAACCATGGCTGAACGCAAAGCCCTCGGAAAAGGGCTCGGAGCTCTCATCCCGGGCGCTGAATCCGAAGCGGTGACCCAGGAAGCTGTTCCCCAGGGAAAGCAGGTTCTCGACATTAACGTGGCCGATATCGAAGCCAACCCCCACCAGCCGCGCAACGCATTTGACCCCAAAGCCATTTCGGAACTGGCCCAATCCATCCGGGAAAAAGGCATCATTCAGCCCCTCTCCGTGCGCCGGTTTGGATCGGGCTATCAGCTTATTGCAGGCGAACGACGCTTCCGAGCCGCCCAGCAGGCCGATTTGGAAACCGTTCCTGCCCTGGTCATAGATGTGGCCACCGATCAGGAAATGATGGAACTCTCCCTGATCGAAAACATTCAGCGCGAAGATCTCAACCCCGTCGAAGAAGCCAAGGCCTACCGAATGCTCATGGACCAGTGCTTTCTCACCCAGGAAGAAGTGGCCGAAAAGGTTGGCAAAGACCGCTCCACCGTTGCCAACACCCTCCGTCTCTTACGCCTGACACCCGAAGTCCTCGACGCACTCCAATCCGGTCAAATCACCCAAGGACATGCCCGCACCCTCCTGGGCCTGGAAGACGACCGGCTTCAAGTCACCCTCTGCCAACAAATCATCTCCCAGGGCCTATCGGTGCGCAGGGTCGAAGCCCTGGTCAAAGCCTACAAAGAAGGCAAGGCCGAAAAACCCAAAACACAGCCCCCAAAAGACCCGCACATTCTGTCCCTGGAAGAAGACCTCCAGCGCCGTCTCGGAACGGGTGTCCACATCAACCGCCGGGGCAAAAAAGGCAAAATCGAAATCGAATTCTACACCGACGACGACCTGGAACGCCTCCTGGACCTGCTCGGCACAACCGGGTTTTAGCTGTTCCGTCATCCAAACGATCAGAGGCCGACCCTATAAGGTCGGCCTCTTGTGTGTTTCAACACGCAGGAGAACCCATGCTCGGCAACCTCATCCAAAAATTCAAAGACGGCCTGGCCAAAACCCGCCAGGGGATGATCGACAAAATCCGCGAAGTCATCCGCCTCAAGCCCACCCTCGACGAAGAAACCTTAGAGGACATCGAAGAAATTCTCATCCAGGCCGATGTCGGCGTAGACCCGACCCTGCGCATTATTGACCGGTTGCGAGAACGCGTCAAAAACGGGGAAGCCGCCGAAGACCTCGAAAACGCCGTCCAACAATTCCTGGAAGAGGAAATCCGCCAAATCCTCCAGTCCCACCCCCACAACGCACGCCCCACCCCCACAACCAAGCCCCATGTCATTCTCATCGTCGGTGTCAACGGCACCGGCAAAACCACCACCATTGGCAAATTGGCCAAACGCTACACCGATGCGGGCCAAAAAGTCCTCCTGGCTGCCTGCGACACCTTCCGGGCAGCCGCCATCGACCAGCTCTCCATATGGGCCGACCGCGCGGGTGTGGACATCGTCCGCCACCAACCGGGTGCCGACGCCGCCGCCGTCGCCTTCGATGCCCTCTCTGCAGCAAAAGCGCGAGGGGTCGACATTGTACTCATCGACACCGCAGGCCGTCTCCACACCAAAGTCAATTTGATGGAGGAGGTCAAAAAAATTCGTCGGGTCATCGCCAAAGCCCAGGACGGTGCCCCCCACGAAACCCTCCTGGTGCTCGATGCTACAACCGGACAGAACGCGATTGCACAGGCCCGACAGTTTCACCAGGACCTGGACCTGACCGGATTGGTTTTGGCCAAACTCGACAGCACTGCCAAGGGGGGGGTGGTCATCGCCATTGCGGACGAACTCGGCCTGCCCGTCCAAATGGTCGGCCTGGGTGAAGGAATAGAAGATTTGCGTGACTTCGATCCGGAGGCATTTATCGAGGCTTTATTTGTCGAATAAATACCTGTTAATAATAAGAATAATTAATCATTTGAGAATCTTGACGTTAACGTTAAAGTTGGGTATATTGAACCCATGATGCCCGTCCAGACACCCATATATATGGACCACCATGCCACCACACCTGTGGACGAGCGGGTGTTGGAGGCGATGTTGCCTTATTTCAAGGGCCAGTTTGGCAATGCCGCCAGCCGTACGCACATCTTTGGCTGGACGGCCGAAGAAGCTGTGGACCGGGCACGGGAACAAATATCGGCGCTCATCGGCGCACAGCCCAAAGAAATCATCTTCACCTCCGGTGCCACCGAATCCAATAACCTGGCCGTCAAAGGGGTTGCCGCAGCTTACCGGGACCGTGGCAACCACATCATCACCCAGACCACAGAACACCACGCCGTTCTCGACCCCTGTAAAGCCCTCAAACGCCAGGGGTATGACATTGCGGTTCTTCCGGTCGACAAATACGGGCAACTTTCTGCGCAGGCTATCGCCGAAGCCATGACCGATCAAACCATCCTGGTCTCGGTTATGGCGGCCAACAATGAAATTGGTACATTGCAATCCGTCTCTGAAATTGGCACCATTTGCAAAGAAAAAAACATACCTTTTCATAGCGATGCCGCTCAGGCAGTAGGAAAAATCCCCCTCGATGTGGAAGCCCACGGCATGGACCTGCTGTCCATCTCTGCCCACAAACTATATGGCCCCAAAGGGGTCGGCGTTCTCTATGTCCGTGCAAAGCCCCGTATTCAGGTCGTGGCCCAGATGGACGGCGGCGGTCACGAACGCGGGATGCGTTCCGGCACCCTGAACGTGCCTGGCATTGTGGGGTTAGGGGTTGCCTGTGAAATTGCCCAAGAAGAAATGGCTGCCGAAGCAAAAGAGACCAAAATCCTCCGGGATCGCCTGCAGCAAAAACTCTTCGATGGCCTGGACCAGATCTATCTGAATGGCCATCCCGAAAAGCGTCTGGCAGGCAATCTCAACATCTCCTTTGCCTGTGCCGACGGCGAAAGCCTCTTGATGGGCCTGTCCGACATCGCCCTTTCATCGGGGTCGGCCTGCACCTCCGCAACCCTCGAACCCTCGTATGTCCTCCACGCCCTTGGTCTATCGAAAGACCTTGCCCAAAACAGCATTCGTTTTGGCATTGGCCGGCACAATACCGAAAGTGAAATCGATTATGTTGCCGCCCAAGTGATTGCAGAAGTCAACCGATTGCGGGAAATTTCACCGCATTATAAATCTGATCCGGAATCGAAACAGATCGCAGAGAAAGCAGAATCGTTCTGAATACGGATTCCTATTTATCTCAAGGAGTTTATCCCCAATGCCAATGCCCCAGCCACCGCAGCCTCAAATCCTTCCCGGCATCAAACACACCATCGCCGTTTCCAGCGGCAAAGGCGGGGTTGGCAAATCCACTACGAGTGTCAACCTGGCCATTGCATTGACCAAACAGGAAGCCAGCGTCGGCCTCCTGGATGCCGACATCTACGGCCCCAACATCCC
>JAPUJS010000419.1 GCA_027296045.1 bacterium
CGGATGGCGGAGGGATCCAGGCCTTTGATAAAGCCGTTGAAATGGGGCACGTTTCGGACCCGCTGGTAGTCACGCATGCCGCCGTCGACGACCATACCGCCTCCCGGAGAGTTGGAGGAGATGGCAGTGGAGAGGTTGTCCCCGGTAAACGTTCCGAAGACGACTTTGCCGAAAAGTTCGACCACAATGACATCGCCGGGGACCATCGTGTCGATGGCCCAGGAGTTTTGACCGCCGATTCGACCTTCTTGCTCACCGATCTCCTGGATCATTTCGTTCAGATCGGGACGGGAGGGGATGTAGCGGCACGTGACGGCTCTGCCCACCAGCACCTGATCGGGGTGAATGCTAAACCAGTCCCCTTCAAATTGCTGTTTGTAGTCATTTGAATTGAGAACGCCCCAGGCCTCTTCGGTGGTGACTTTCCCCATCCGCTCCAGGATGTCGTCGGGTACTTTGGGGCGGCCGTCTTCAAAACGGTCGTACGGGTTTTTCTGTGTCAAGGCTACGATGCGTTCTTTGTCGTTCCAGTTCCAGCCCACGAAAGGCCTCCTGTGCGTATCTATACATATTGGTAGTCCTGGTTCCCTCAGAGAAGGAGCAAGGCTTTGGTTAGGGTCGCATCGGCGATCCATCCGGCGATCGCGTTTGCGTCCATTGAATGATTTCGTCTTTGGGAGGATACTTGGCTGCAAGATCTTCATTGATATCAATACCCAGGCCCGGGTTGTTGTTGGGATACATATAGCCTCTTCGAACTTCTGGCGTGCCGGGAAAGATCTCGTACACCAGCTCGTTGAATCGGCACCATTCCTGGATGCCGAAGTTGGGTGCCCACAAGTCCAGGTGCAGGTTGGCGGCATGGCCGACGGGGGAGGTGTCTCCGGGGCCGTGCCAGGCGGTGCGAATGTTGTAGATATTGGCCATGGATGCGACATTTCGGGCAGGGGTGATGCCGCCCATCTGGCTGACGTGCATGCGGAGGAAGTCGATCAATCGGTCCTGGATGAGGGGGGTCCATTCGAGGGGGTGGTTGAAGAGTTCCCCCATGGCGATTGGGGTGGCACACTGGGTACGAATGTGGCGAAAATATTCGATGTCTTCGGGGGCCAGAGCGTCTTCGAGGAAGAAGAGTTTGCAGGGCTCTACATCTTTGGCGAACTGAATTGCGTCCATGGGGCGCAGGCGTTCGTGGATGTCGTGGAGGAGTTCGATTTCGGGACCGACCGTGGCACGAACGTGTTCGATCATGTCGAGCATTCTGCGGCAGTATTCACGAGGGTGATAATAGGCACCGTCGGGGGAGCCGTCGGGCTTGTCAATGGTTTGGGATTGGCCGCCATAACCGCCCATCTGGATCCGAATATGTCGGTAGCCCTGCTCCATATAGTGCTGAACGCTTTCAACGACTTCGTGTTTGTCTTTTCCGTTGGCGTGGGCATAGGTGTCGGCGGCTTCTCGGGATTTGCCCCCCAAAAGCTGGTAGACAGGCATGCCGGCACGTTTGCCTTTGATGTCCCAGAGGGCCTGGTCGATGCCGGAAATGGCATTGTTGAGCACGGGGCCGTTTCGCCAATACCCATTGACCATCGACATATTCCAGGTTTCTTCAATGCGGTCTACATCTCGCCCCATAACAAAAGGCTTGAGGTGTTTTTCGAGGGCGGCTTGAACTGCGTGGAAGCGCTGTGTAAATGTTGCGCATCCAAGGCCGTAGAGGCCGGGTTCTGAGGTGATGAGTTTGACAATGACCAGCCGGGAGCCGGCCGGTTGGGTCACGATGACTTTGAGATCCTGGATGGTGACGGGGGATGCCATGGTCGATGGGTTCCTTAGGTCTGGATAGATTCTGGGTTTGAGGGAGTCGTGTGTTTTGCGTGCAATATAAAGGGAACCATTAGGTCTGTCAGTAGAAGATTGGAGTGCTGTTTTAAAGTAGCCCTTCTTTTTGTAGAATATCTCCTGCAATGGCATAGGTTGTACCGTGCATTGCATAGACAATCAGTCCAATGCCTTCGGCGAGATAGCCGCCTGGATAGAGGTTGGAAATTGCTCGGGATTCGTAATTGTGCGGGTGTGTCGATACTTGGTGAACCTGGAACCGGTAGGGATCATGTTTTTCAACCAGCTGGAGGTCTGGAAAGCCCTGGAGTAAAGAATAGTCCGACCAGGCACCGATTTCCAGGATGACGTGGTTGACGCAAATGGTCTGTTCTCTGTTTTTAGACGTGAGGGTGACCCGGCCATTTTCTTCCATTTTTTTGACGTGGGTTTCATAAAGTATATCGAAACGTGTGGATTTGCTTTCGATGATTTCGGCAATGCGCTGGTAGTATGGCAGGTGATGGCTGTCGCTGATGAGTCGCCAGTGGTTTGCAAAGGGTTGTCGCATGACATAATAAACATGCCGTCCGGCATCGTGCAGTTCAGTCACCGCCCAGTCGGCCGACCGGCCCCCGCCTACGACCAGGACATGTTCTCCCGGATAGTCATCGAAGTGGTCGTACCGCCTGGAGACAAAAGGGAGGTCTTCCCCGGGGACGTCGAGGCGTCGGGGAATACTGCGTTGACCAACGGCGTAGATCAGATATTTGCAGGTGTAGGGATGGGTGGTTTCGGTGCCGACGTCGCAGGTGGTGAGGTGGAAACCCTTTTCGTGGGGGCGGATTTCTTCGACGCGCTCTCCCGTGTGGATGTGATCGAGCTGCTCGAAGCGTTTGGGAACGGTATGGTAGTAGTTGACCAGATTATGTTTAATGATCAAATCATTGACATCGATGTTCAGTCCCTGTTCCTGGAAATGTTGATAGAGGGGATAAAATCCGAATTCCATCCACTGGCCGGGGGATAATGTGAGCAAGTTGCGAGGGACGTTATTCCAGAGGCCACCGACTTTCTCCTGGGTGATCAGAAGATAGTCGATGGCTTCTCCTTTCCGGAATTCGTAGGCAATCTGGTCGGGGCTGCGGAATTTCATGCCCGGATGATGGATCAGTCTGAATAAGTCGGCAGGTTGGATGCCGGTCTGAACAATGGATGGGAAATCGAGGCCCAGGAGCGAGTGATCTGCCGTTTGCAGGAAGGTGTCAAGCTGGGGATAACGTTCCTGGAAAAGGTCACTGCCCCGGTAGTAGGGGTGCCAGCCGCCCAGGACGACGGTGAGGGGAAGGCCGGCGGGGCCTCCGCCGACGATGATGACGGTACGGTGCTCCGTTGCCATTAGAGGCCCTCCGGGAGAGCAACCTGGGTCCGTTCCGCCGATTCCCTGAGTTTCTCAACCGTTCCCGGTGGCAATGGAATCCCATTTTCTGAACGCTCCTCCAGGGTGTTGAATTCCGGCTCCCCCGGCATCAGAATGTCGTCAAATCCATCGGCCCTGGGCAGGGCTTTCAGTTCATCGATCAGGTCATCAATCTGGGATTTGTAGGTGTCTATTTCCGTGAAGAAGGAAATATCGAGGGCGGCCACAAAACTGTTCTGGTTGTGGCGAGCTTTCCGGCTTTCCTGGTTGTCTTCCGTTTCTTTTCGGAGGGCCGGGACGATCAGGGGGTTGTTGGCCATCTGGCTGGTGAGACATTGGAACATGAGGGCAAGGCCCGAACCTTTGGGGCCGCCTGACGGGCAGAGAATGCGTGCGGCAAGGGGATCGGTGGTCGGGTTGCCTTCCGCATCCAGGGCCCAGTCGGGGCCGAGGGGGACGCGTTTGTCGGCAGCCAGGGTGAGTTTGCCGCCTGCTGCGACACTGGTGGCCATGTCCAGGCTGAGGGGGTTGTGCCGGTCTGCGGGGACGGCGATGGCAATAGGGGAGTTATGCACGCCGGCGGCTCTGGCGCCGAAGGGGGCCATATTGGGTGGGCTACAAACGACGGCGATGCCGACCATGTCCTGTTGTGCAGCCATCTGTGCGTAGTAAGCCATAGCACCTTGATGGGTGATGTTGCGGATGAGGCACCAGCCGATGCCGGTTTCACGGGCTTTGTCGATGACCCGGTCCATGGCCTGGACGGTTGCGATAGGACCGAGGGCACGATCGGCGTCCATATACAGGACGGCGGCGCTTTCTTTCAGAATTCTGATATTGGGGTTGGGGTTCATGGTGCCGGATTCGATGTTGTCCAGATAGGCGGGAAGGCGCAAGACGCCGTGGGAGTCCACGCCTCGCAGGTTTGCCCAGACGAGGACTTTGGCCTCCATGGCGGCGTCTTCGGGGGGCATGCCGACCTGGGTAAAGATGTTTTTTGTGAAGGTTTCCAGGAGTTCTGCATCGATGCGAATGTCGTTGTCGGCCATCGGGTTATCCTTTGGGGATGAACGGGTCTTCAGGCCCGTGCGTAGACCTTGACTTTAGCGGAGGAATGCGCTATGATGGGCGTTCCAAACGGATTTATGAAAGGCTACAAAGTAGGCTGCCGGATAGGTGGCGTCAAGGCAAATCAGAAAGGCAGGTCCCTTATGGCCGTTACAAGCGATTCTCAAACCGCTGAAATTCTGGAACAGGACCGAAACCATGTCTGGCATCCGATGCTTCAGCATCGGGTGCTGGAAGAACGAGATTTGATGGTTATCGAGTCGGCAAAGGGATGTACAGTCGTGGATGGAGAAGGCAATGAATATCTCGACGGATTTGGCGGGTTGTGGAACG
>JAPUJS010000042.1 GCA_027296045.1 bacterium
ACAGCATGGCTTCCCGATCGTGTTCGACGACCAGGACGGAATTGCCCAGGTCTCGGAGCTGGCAAAATGTTCCGATGAGTTTGCGGTTGTCGCGAGGATGCAATCCGATACTGGGTTCGTCCAGAACATAAAGCACGCCCACCAGTCGCGAGCCAATTTGTGTGGCCAGGCGAATGCGTTGAAGTTCTCCGCCCGACAAAGTGGCGGCCCTCCGGTCGACAGAAAGGTAGGCAACGCCGACTTCTTTGAGGAAGGTCAGCCGATTCTGGATTTCCTGGATGAGTGGTTGGGCAACCTCCTGCGGGCCTTCTGTGAGCTCCGGGGTTTGGAACAGGTGATGGGCGCGGTCGATGGATAGGGCTGCGATCTCGGCAATGGTCCGGTCGGCAATTTTGACGGCAAGGGCTTCGGGCCGGAGCCGTGTGCCGGAGCAGGCGGCACACGGTCGATGTCGCATGTAGGATTCATATTTGGATTGCGCTTCTTCTGTTGTGGCTTCCTGGTAATTTTTCTGGAGTTCGGGTATGATGCCCATAAATGGGTATTTTTTCTGTTTGTTGCCCTGAAGGAGGGTTGTCTGAATGGATTTGGACAGGTCTTGAAACGGGGTGGAGAGGCTAAATTGAAAGTGTTCTGCCATCTGTTGGAGTTTTTCTGTGATTTGTTTTCCTTTGGGGATTCCCCAGGGGGAGATGGCACCTTCTGCTATCGACAGCGAAGGATCGGGCACAATGGTTTCCGGAATGATTTCAAGAGAGGTTCCCAGGCCGTTGCAAGTCGGGCAAGCGCCGTGGGGGCTGTTGAATGAAAACAGACGCGGTTCGAGGTCTCCCAATTCAAAGTGGCCTTCGGTGCAGGCAAAGCGTGTCGAATAGGTTGTCTCCCCTTGTTCCAGTACGTCCAGGGTTACGAGTCCGCCCGTCAGGTTGAGCGCCGTCTCCAGTGAATCTGCCAGGCGACCGGCGATGTTGGAGCCAACCACAAGGCGATCCACAACGGCTTCTATGTTGTGCGGGGTACCCTTGTCGGGTGTGATGTCGCCATCGAGTGTTTGTACTTCGCCGTCGATTCGAATTCTGATGTAGCCCTGCTTTCGAAGGGTTTCCAGGACCTTGAGGTGGGCACCTTTTTCGTTTCGAACCAGCGGAGCAAGGATCTGGATGCGTTGCCGTTCGGGCAGATTGAGCACGGTGTCTACAATTTGTTCGATGGTGTGGCGCTCGATAGGGTGACCGCACTTCGGGCAATAGGGGGTGCCTGCCCGGGCAAATAGGAGACGGAGGTGGTCGTAGATTTCGGTGATGGTGCCAACCGTCGAGCGAGGGTTTCGGGCCGGCCCGCGTTGCTGAATGGCAACGGCCGGGGATAAGCCTTCGATGGTGTCGACATCGGGTTTTTCCATCAGGTCGAGGAATTGGCGGGCGTAGGTAGACAGGGATTCCACATACCGCCGCTGGCCTTCGGCATAAATGGTATCAAAGGCCAGCGACGATTTGCCAGAACCGGAAGGGCCGGTAATGACAACAAGCTGGTTGCGCGGGATGTCCAGGTCAATGGCCTTGAGGTTGTGTTGCCTGGCTTGCCGGATGAGGATGTAGTCTGTATGGGAGGAGGTAGCCATGGGGGTTTGCTGGCGCAGGGTTGACGTTTGGAAATTTTATGGGGAAATTACCGAGAAACCCTGGATTGTCAACCGGAAAACAAAAGAGAGGCCCCAATTGTGGGGCCTCCAATAGGGCGCGGCAGAGAGGACTTGAACCCCCAACCCCCTGGTCCGAAGCCAGATGCTCTATCCGATTGAGCTACTGCCGCATCAAGAACGCGACAAATATACAGTGTCTGTTTCCGGTTGGCAAGGCTAAAGCGCAGGCGGTCTATCCGATATTGTATATCTGGGCATCCGGTGGAAAGACCTTGACAGAGAGCAAACTGTGGCCTATTTATGAAAAAAGTCTCCGGTTTTATTTCCAGTCTATGACGAGGGAGGTTGTTGTGGGTGAACGTTCCAGATCGTTGTTTGAGGAAGCCCAGAGGGTGATCCCGGGCGGCGTGAACAGTCCGGCACGGGCATTTGGTCCGGTGGGAGGCGATCCATTATTTATTGCAAAGGGCGAGGGGGCCAGGATTATCGATGTCGATGGCAATACCTATATTGATTATGTCTGTTCCTGGGGCCCCCTTATTTTAGGGCATGCACATCCCGAAATCGTGGCGGCTTTGAATGGGGTTTGTGCGGGGGGCACTAGTTTTGGGGCGCCGACGGAGATCGAGATTCGGATGGCGGAGTTGGTGACGAAGATGGTGCCTTGTGTCGAGATGGTGCGGATGGTGAATTCGGGCACGGAAGCTACGATGTCGGCGATCCGTCTGGCGCGTGGGCATACGGGCCGGTCCAAGATTATCAAGTTTGAAGGGTGCTGGCATGGCCATGCCGATAGTTTTCTGATCCAGGCGGGGTCTTCTGCTTTGACGATGGGAGTGCCGAGCAGCCCGGGGGTGACGCCGGGTACGGCGGCCGATTCGTTGACCGTTCCGTTTAACAATCTGGAAGCCGTCCAGAAGGTGGTGTCGGAAAATCGGAACGAGGTGGCTGCCGTGATCGTAGAGCCGGTGGCCGGAAATATGGGGGTGATTCCGCCCGCACCTGGATTTTTGGAAGGGTTGCGAGAATTGACTGCCGATCTGGGCATTGTGTTGATTTTTGATGAAGTGATCACCGGATTTCGGGTCCATTTGGGTGGGGCCCAGGCACTTTATAACGTCACACCCGATCTGACCACGCTGGGTAAAATTATCGGGGGCGGATTGCCTGTGGGGGCGTTTGGCGGAAAGCGGGAGATCATGGCAGATATCTCGCCGCTTGGTAAAATGGTCTCGCAGGCCGGGACCCTGTCTGGCAATCCGCTGGCAATGACCGCCGGGTATGAAATATTAAAGCGATTGCGGGAACCGGGTGTTTACGAAGCCCTGGAGGCGAAGGCGGCTGCCTTGGAAGGAGGGATCCGAGAAAATCTGAAATCGCTGGGGTTGAATTTTCAGATGAATCGGGTGGGGTCGATGATGACCCTTTTCTTTACGGAAGAACCTGTCACAACCTTTGAAGGGGCCAACCGATGTGATCAGGAGATGTTTGCGCGATATTTTCGTGCCATGCTGGAGCAGGGTATTTATCTGGCCCCCTCTCAGTTTGAGGCCGGATTTGTTTCTTTGGCGCATCAAGACGCCGACATTGAGCAGACTGTTCGAGCAAACTATGAGGCCTTGAAGGCCTGTGCGGAGGCCTGATGGAGCCTTTACCATCCAGGGGAGTATTCTGGATTTGTATTCTGTCGATTTATTTGGCTGGCTGCGGCGGGGAATACGAGGCCTATATTCATCAGCTTCGAGCCGGGGATGCGCAAGAACGGGAAGATGCCGCCGCCTTTTTAGGGGCTCAACAGGTTCAAGAAGGGATTCCGGCGCTCAGAATGGCCCTGAGAGATCCGGTTCTGGAAGTTCGGGTGAAGGCGATCTGGGCCCTGGGCATGTTGCGGGCAAAACGTGCAATGCGAGATTTGTTGCCTAGGTTGCGAGATCCCGAAAGACGGGTGCGTCAAACAACGGCCTGGGCGTTGATGCAGGTGGAAGAACCCGAGGCGATTCCGGCACTTCGGGTGGCATTCAAGATGGAAAAGGATGTTTGGGTTCAAGGAGATCTAAAGCGATCAATCGACTATCTCCAGCAATTTCAGGGAGATGTAGATTTAAATGAGTCTATCTTTCGCTAAAAAAGGCTTTGTTATGGGAGCACGGATTCTGATATTTGGACTGGTTTTTCTTATGGGATGTGGGGCTCAAGAGGAAGCGACAGATAACACGGAGCAAGCCCTTGAACAGATGATTGCCCAGAGTCAGAAAACGGCTTCGGCCGATAGTGTACAAAAAGATTCTGTGCAAAGCTCTGCTTCTCTGGGTGTGCTTGAGCCGGAGGAAGATCCTGTTGTTCGAGAACGACCTACCTTTGATCCTGTGGGCAAGTATTTGCTCCAGGTTGGGGCGTATCAACAGGAAGCTGCTGCCAAACGGGTGATGGAGGATTTGCGAAAAATGAGATATCCGGCCCAGGTCGTTCAGGGCAAAGGCGTTTTCAGGGTCCGGATCGGGTTTTTCTCGAGCGTTTCAGATGCCAAAGCCGTTGGAAAACGGCTTCAGGAGGAATTGGGACTGGAATATTGGGTTGCCAATCGATAATTTAAGCGAATTTCCAAGAAATCAGTTGACAGTTTTCGTTTGGGTTTGTATATTTGTAGGTCTGCTGTTGAAATGGTCTAAAAGTCAGAAAAACCTTGACTTTTTCAAGTTCATTCTGTAGATTTAGCAGTTACGAATGCCCCGGTAGTTTTGGGGCTTGCTCTTTGAAAATCAAATAACGTGCACATGCCAATGGAATAGCTTGGTAGGTTCTCGATTTCCCGAGAATTTCAAGAATTTTTCGAGGATACAAACTCGATTATATGCCCATTATGTGGGCACTCCTATTTTCTACGGAGAGTTTGATCCTGGCTCAGAACTAACGCTGGTGGCGTGTCTTAGTCATGCAAGTCGAACGAGAAAGTACCCTTCGGGGTGCGAGTACAGTGGCGGACGGGTGAGTAACACGTGGGCAACCTGCCTTTGAGTGGGGGACAACCCCTCTAACGAGGGGCTAATACCGCATAATGCAGCAATTTCGCATGGAAATGCTGTTAAAGGGGCTGCTTGCAGTCTCGCTTGAAGATGGGCCCGCGGTCCATTAGCTAGTTGGTGAGGTAACGGCTCACCAAGGCAACGATGGATAGCCGGCCTGAGAGGGTGAACGGTCACACTGGAACTGAGATAAGGTCCAGTCCCCTACGGGGGCCAGCAGTCTAGAAATTTGCGCAATGGACGAAAGTCTGACGCAGCGACGCCACGTGGAGGATGAAGCCTTTAGGGGTGTAAACTCCTGTCAGGAGGGAAGAAAGCGCACAATAACTTTGTGCGTCTGACGGTACCTCCAGAGGAAGCCCCGGCTAACTTCGTGCCAGCAGCCGCGGTAATACGAAGGGGGCAAGCGTTGTTCGGATTTACTGGGCGTAAAGGGCGCGCAGGCGGACCAACAAGTC
>JAPUJS010000420.1 GCA_027296045.1 bacterium
GTTTGTTCCGTCTCCAATCCTTTAATGCCATAGACGATCCTCCTGGGATTCTCAAGAACTTTATACGTGCCAAAGATTCTGTCCCATACAGAAAGCAAGCTGGTATAATTTGAATCCGTCTCTATCCGCCTGTCTGAGTGATGCACTTTATGCATATCAGGAGAAGTCAAAAAAATCCTATACAGCTTATCTAATATATCTCCAATGGATATATTGGCATGGTGAAATAACACATTGGCCAAAAATACGGTCTCATAAAATAAGATATATTCCATTTTCATTGCAAACGTGGCATACAGACCACTTCTAACAAAAATGCTGATGATATGCTCTCCTATGTGAAATCGCGCACCTGTTATTGCATCCATCTCCGTATCAGAATGATGCATACGATGGAACCGCCACAAGAATGGGATTTTATGAAATAACACATGCAGAACATAAGTTAAAAGATCAATGATGATCATCGTCAAGATGAGCTCTATCTTCCAATCGAATGATAGAAAATGAAATATACCCCACGACGTGTTTGTTGAAAAGACAACGAGGGGTACTAAAAAAAGATTCAAGATAACAGCATTAAATGCTATGATTCCAATATTTCTTAAGGCATGCAGGGATTTATGTTTAAACCTATTAAAGTAGGGAAACAAATATTCCAGGATATAAAGTACCACCAGAAGGGAAATCATGAGGATGTCTTTTTCAGTTTTTGTTATGATCATAGGAGGTTGTCCCGAAATTAATCTTCTTGATATGTCACTCGTGATTGACCCCATCGATCGGCTTGTCTTCCTCTTCCATCCACTGTTGGTGTTCCTTCCACGTCCCTCCGAGCAGATGTTTGGCAATGACCCTATGGACGTGGTGGTGCTCATGGTCGATTTTCCCAAGGATATCGTCGAACGACAAGCCACGCATCTTCTGCCAAAACAGGAGTACAAGTGCAAGAAGCAACAGGTAAAGAATCGTACCAAAGTGAATGATGATCATTGTGTGTCTCCCGGTCTGAAGTGGAATAGCAAGTCTCAGGTCTCGCCTTCCGATAGACTCCAATGCCTACTGCAAACGCTGCGAAAAATTGCTGCAAGATACTAGCCAAAAAATAGTGCTGTTGGCTAGCATAAACAAGAAGATTATGGGCGGCACCAAGACGGAGTCGCTTATGTTTTTGGGGGTCAGGCTGGTATTGCGCACAACGTCCTCCAATCTACTTTGCCAACGTGGAGATGCGGCATCCCAGCCTTTACGATTTGCTTCATGAATCTCATTCATTTTCATGGCCGGACCGATCCCTGCACGATGCGCACCGTCCCCGCATCGCCATCCACCTCTAAAATCTGGCCATCCTGGATCTTCGTGGTCGCACTTTTCACATCTATCACCGCGGGAATCCGATATTCTCGCGCCACAACTGCGCAGTGGCTCAAAAGCCCGCCCACCTCCATCACCACCGCGACCGCCTTTCCAAACAGCGGAGTCCACGAAGGCGAAGTCGACGCGACCACCATTACATCTCCTGGCTTCAATCGGTTCCCCTCTTCGAACGAACGCAGCACCCTGGCAGGGCCCCGGGCCTTACCTGGCGACCCGGAACTTCCCCGTACCACACCCGGAATCTCCTCCGGTTCCGGCTCCTCTTTCTTCTCTGCCTTGTCCTTCTTCTTTTCTTTCTTTTTTTCAGGCTTTTTTCTTGTCCCCAGGGCAGGAGGTGGTTCCAGGGTTTCAAAGTGGGCCATCTCCGCCTGCCGCTCGGCCACCAGAGCTTTTAGATCCGTGCCTTCCAGGGTAGTGCCCTTTTCGATGAGTTCATCCAAGGTAAAATAAAACACATCCTCGGCTGCCTCGATCGCCCCGGCAGCGACAAAACGCTGGCCGAACGTCATTAAGAGGCGCCGCACTTTGTAAGAACACGTAAAATCGATCCAGAAGCCGTGGTCTTCGGAAAGCACAACGCCGATCTCGGCCAATTTGAGAAGTCTTTCAAATTCATCTACCGACTTCTCAGGATACCCCTTAAGATGCGCCCGAACACGCTCTACCGCCTCTTCACGTTCCTCGGCCAATACTGCCAGGTTCTGTCTGGGATCTCGATCGTCACGGAGATGGTCCTTCACATTTCTGAGCACCAGTGAGGGATCTTCAATCCAGCTCTTAAACCGAATGCCCCACATATCGCCGCGCTGGCCATAGGTTTCCAGATACTCGTTCAGCGCTTCTAAAAAGGCCTCTCCCTCCGGTGTGGTCTTGAGCGCCTCGAGAATATCTGTCACATCGTTCTCTTCGAACACCGCAAGCACGCCGGGCGAAGCCACAACCTGCCGGCTCAGATCCCATTGTGCCCGCCCCATTTCCAAAGTCAGGTTGTCAAAGCCCTGATACAGCCTGGGTGCATCAAAAGGCCCATGATCTTCAAAAAGCTCCTTGTAATAGTCGTTCAGCTTATTCATCGCACCGTAGGCAGCACCCACAATCTGAAAGTGCACATCCCAGAGCGGCCCCAGCCTGTTGCGCGTCTCCTCCAGATGGGCCACCAGAGTTTCCATATCTGCACCTTGTAAATCAAACGCGTCCCAAAAAGCCATGTGAGCACGAATCTCGGGCATCCATTCCTCTTCCCAGAGCTTCTCCATCGCGGCCCTCTGCTCGTCGGCTTCACGATCCTGGCCTTTTTTTCGAGCTTCGATCTCCTCGGCAGACAGATCCCCCAGGGGTTCATGTGCCATATAGAGATATCCATTGATCCGCTCCATCCGAGGTCGCTGCGTCCCTTTTTTCTTTTCCATCAGGTCGCCTCTCCCTTTCCACGCCTGACGCCAAAAATCTGCTTCCAGGGGAGGCAGACAGTCCGAAAAGTGAGTTCGATCCCGAGTCCAGAGCAACTCAGCATCTTCGGGGCGTTCCCACACCACAGGAAAATCATCGGGCGGCTGAATGGGGCCGTATTCCTCTTCCTCTTTTGGCGACATATTCTCCTCTACAGTCCAATTCAGCGATCCTGCAATCCGCGACACAGACCCTGGCAAAATACGGCGGGAAATAAGGGAAAGCAAGCAGGAAGGCTTCGATTCCTCGGCCAGTCTGAACCTCTCCCGGAAATCTAAAAAAAGGACGGCAGATCACATTTCATCTGCCGCCCCAATTTATGGCGAGATCTCTCTGTCCGAACTAAGAGAGCCATTCATACTGCTTTTTATTCCTTGTCCTTCATCACGATCCTGTTGCGTCGCCCGCTCTATCACAGCCGCCAATTCTGGCGATTCCTGAAACCTCGCGCACCAGTGTTCATCAATCTGATCACTCAACGCACAAATTGCACATGAAAAAGCGCGATGGGTGGTTTAGCTTTTGGCGAGGATTTCCAAATAGGCTTTGACGGCGTTTTCGAGGCCCATAAACAGCGCGTCGGAGATGAGGGCGTGGCCGATGGAGACTTCGAGGATGCCGGGGATGGTGATGAATTCACCCAGGTTGTCCAGGTTGAGGTCGTGTCCGGCGTTGATGCCCAGGTCGAGGTCTCGGGCTTTTTGGGCCGCATCGGCGTAGGCTTTGAAGGCGGGACCGACCTGTCCACTTTTATAGGCCTGAGCGTAGGGTTCGGTGTAG
Organism: bacterium; assembly: GCA_027296045.1. Lineage (GTDB taxonomy): Bacteria > Latescibacterota > UBA2968 > UBA2968 > UBA2968 > JAPUJS01. The sequence goes on from JAPUJS010000420.1 coordinate 3,607, forward strand.
AGTTCGATGCGGTCGGCACCCACTTCTCTGGCGCCTTCGATGCTTTCCGGATCGGGGTCCATGAAGAGGCTGACGCGGATGCCCTGGTCTTTCAGGTCGGCCACAACGGGTTTGAGGCGTTCGATATTCGCCGGATCTTTCAGGTCCCAGCCGTGATCGGAGGTGAAGGCATTGGGGTCGTCGGGAACCAGGGTAGCCTGGGTGGGTTTGACTTTGCGCACGATGTCCATAAATCGGGGGAAGGGATTGCCTTCGATATTGTATTCGACGTCGGTCACCATTCCCGATAGGTCGTAGACATCCTGTTCGGTGATGTGGCGCTCGTCGGGGCGGGGGTGAACGGTGATGCCGTGGCAGCCGGCGTCGATGCAGACCTGGGCGGCCTGTTGGACGCTTGGCATGTGGATGGTGCGGCTGTTTCTGAGCAGCGCGACTTTGTTGACGTTGACGCTGAGTTTGGTCATTTCAGGGGCCTCTTTCATGGGAAAGCAATGGGTGAACTTTTCGTTTCTTTGAGTGAAGTGATGACGTCGTTGCCCCTTCAGGGCGCCAGTTGTGTGATCTCCCAACCCTTTCCGTTTTTTGTATAGCAGAACCGGTCGTGGAGGCGGTGATTTTGGTGGATCCAGAATTCGAACCGATCGGGGATGACGCGATAGCCGCCCCAGAAGGGAGGCAGGGGGATATCTTCATCGGGATATTTTTGTTCGAGTTCGGCCTGGCGGTTTTCCAGGATATGGCGGTCTGAAATGGGATGGCTTTGCGGCGATGCCCAGGCGGACAGGCGGCTTTCGCGGGGGCGGGAGTCGAAATAGGTTTTGGAGGTATCGGGAGCGACTTTTTCAACGCGGCCCTCGATGCGGACCTGACGGCCCAGGCACTTCCAGTGAAACAGGAGGGCGGCGCTGGGATTGTCGGCAAGTTCCTGGCCTTTTCGGCTTTCGTAGTTGGTGAAAAAGACGAATCCGTCCGCACCGAATTGTTTGAGCAGCACGATGCGGGCAGACGGCCGACCTTCGGGGGTGGCCGTGGCCAGGGTCATCGCATCGGGCAGTTTGGGTTCGGTGATTTTTGCCTGGTCAAACCAGATTTCGAATTCGGCTACCGGATTGTGGTCCAGGTCGGAGAGGTGTCTTGGAGCAACGAGGTCGATGATTGCCATCTTGGGTCCTACCAATCTTTGTGGAGGGTTTCGGCCAAAATTTCCAGGCCCTGTTGCATTTTTTCAGGGGGCAACCAGGCATATCCGATTCGGAATCCATTCAGGTGAGGCTTGTCAAAAAAGGAGTCGAAGGAAGGATAGATCATGACATTGCGTTTGGCCAGCCGATCCTGGAGGGTTTTCAGGCAAACGTTCTGGGGCACTTCCAGCCACACACAGGGTCCGCCGCCCGGCGTGGTCCATTTCACGGAATCGGGCATGGTTTGGCGGAGGATATTCAGACAGTTTTGATAGCGTCTGTCGAGTTCGTGCTGGAGTTGCTTGAGGTGGGCGTCGTAGTAGCCCCGGTCCAAAAACTCAAAGACGGCGGCTTCCACCATGGTTGGCAATCCAAGGCAGGAGACGCTTTTGGACGCGGCCAGGGCGGGTGCGGTTTCACCGTTTCCCACGATATATCCCAGGCGCAGGGCGGGCAGGAGT
>JAPUJS010000421.1 GCA_027296045.1 bacterium
ATGCTGTTAAGCAAACCCTGAATCGGCTCCAAACGTATGCCATTGTCGACGGTGTCATCATTCTTGACGCCGAGATAACGCCCATCCTTTCTATTCCGGCCGGATATGAACTCCCCGCTCAGCTTCAGAAAGAGATTTTGAACACCGAAAGAGTCAGCCAGGAACACCGCACATTTGTAGCCACCCAGCTCAAAGATCAAGATGGCGAAATCCTTGGCTACTTCCTGATTGGCTTCACCTATGAAACGATGAATGCAGAAATTCGGTGGGCGCTCCTGTATGCCATCGGGGTTGGCATCATCATCCTGTTACCCGTTCTGGGAATCATCTTCTGGCAGGTCACCCGATGGACCCGCCCCCTGGAACAGACCACCGAAGTCCTGAATGCCTTAGCAGCAGGAGACTTGGACAGACGGCTGGAGATCGTGGCCGATGATGAGGTGGGCCAGCTTTTCAAGTCGTTTAATGAAATGGCCGAAAAGATCCGGAAGAAAACGGTTTCCGATATGCAAGCCAGAGTTGAAACGGCCGAAACCGCCAACCGCATGAAAAGCGAATTCCTGGCCAATATCAGTCATGAATTGCGCACCCCGATGAATGCCATTTTGGGATTTTCCGAACTTCTGAACAATCAGGTCGAAGATGAAGTTCTGAAGAATTATTCCAATGCGATTTTGGCCAGCGGCAAAGGCCTCTTGACCCTGATCAACGACATCCTGGACCTCTCCAAGATCGAGGCCGGAAAACTGGAAATTGAATATCTTCCCGTAGATCCCCGGGCCTTATTGACTGAAATCGTCGCAATCTACCACCTTCAGGCGGCCGAAAAAAACCTGAGTTTCGACCTGGACCTGGATCCCGATCTCCCGGACACCCTTTTCCTGGACGCAGTGCGTCTCCGGCAGATCCTGGTCAACCTGATCGGGAATGCCATAAAATTCACCAACACGGGCGGTGTCATCGTCCGGGTCATTGGCAGGCGTCTGGACCAGGATCAGCACATGGACTTGATCCTGGAAGTTAAAGATACCGGCATTGGCATCCCCAACAACCAGCTCTCCGAAATTTTCGATTCCTTTGTCCAGCAGAGCGTCGGAATTAACCGGGAATATGGCGGAACCGGCCTGGGGTTGACCATCACCAGGCGGCTGGTAAAAATGATGGACGGCCAGATCTCCGTAACCAGCGTATTGGATCACGGATCGACGTTCAAAATTCACTTCCCCAACATTCAGATTGCCTCCCAAGATCAGGTAACAGATCCCCTCAAGGGGGAAGCGTTCGAATCTGCCAACTTGAATTTTGAAAACCAGACCGTATTGCTTGTCGAAGACAACGAGATGAACCGCGAACTCACAAGAGAATACCTCGAAGGAAAAGGCATCAAGGTGGTCGAAGCGGAAGATGGAGAAATTGCCCTCCAGGTTGCCCCCAAGTGCGATCCAGATGCAATCCTGATGGATTTACAAATGCCCGTCCTGAACGGGTTCGAAACCACCCGGCGCTTGAGGGCCATGTCTCAGTTTCAAACCACGCCCATCATTGCCCTAACTGCCAACGCCATGCAAGAAGATCGAGACAACGCCATGGCGGCCGGTTGCACTGACTTCCTGGCCAAACCGATGGCCCTATCTGACCTGATAGAAATGCTCAGCCACTATTTTTCCACCTCCGAACACGGGGCCAAAACCCCATCTGACAAGCTGGAACCCGACACGTCTCTCCCCCCGGCTTCCAATCCGCTTTCCAACTCAGAAAAAGAAGCGTATCATACCCTCATCCAGAGCCTGAAAACCGAACGGATGGACCGCTGGACAGAAATAACCGACATCATGGTCCCCAGAGAAATCCAGACATTTGGAGAAGAAATCAGTGCCCTGGGAACCCAACATCGGCTTGCCGATCTCGAAACCTGGGGAAATGAACTTGCACGCTATGCCGAAAATTTCCGAATCGAAGACTTGAACAAAGCCCTCAGGCAATTTCCAGATCTCGTGGATCGGATCGAGAATCAGATCAAAAGCCTGGACAACCCGGAGGTATTCCGCCATGCAATCTCCTGACCCAGACATCCAGGATGCGGCTGTCTTAATCGTAGACGACGTACCTCGAAACCTGCAGCTTTTGGGCAAAATCCTTGCCCTGCAAAATTACGAAGTGATGGTCGCCACCGATGGCCAACAGGCACTCAACACGGTTGAAAAAAAACCCCCTGATGCCATCCTGTTGGATGTGATGATGCCCGGGATGGACGGCTTTGAAGTTTGCGAACGCATCAAGTCCAATCCCAAGCTCAAAGACATCCCGATCCTCTTCCTCACGGCCAAAACCGAAATTGCAGACAAAATCAAAGGCTTTGAACTGGGTGCCTCCGACTATATTGACAAGCCCTTCGAAGTCTCCGAAGTCCTGGCGCGGGTCCGGACACAGGTTCGGCTAAAGCGAGCCCAGGACACCATCAAAAACCACAACCAGGAGCTGGAAGCCATCCTCAAACAGCGCACCAAAGCGCTGGTGCGTGCCGAACGGCAGGCCGCCATAAGTTTGTTGATCGAAGGCATTGTCCACAATTTTAAAAATCCCCTGACCGGCATCCTGGGCGGATCGCAGCTGATCCAGCGTTATCAAAATAAGGTCGAAGATGGGATTGATCCCCATTTGGAGGAACAGAACAGCCCACTTCAAAAATTCCTGGAGATCGTCCAGAAAAACGCCAAAATCATTGAAAATGCCTCCATCCAGCTCACCAACATGGTCAACTCCCTGATGGTCAGAAGTCGGGAGGATAGAAGCGACAAGATCGAACCCACCGATCTGAATCAACTCATCCACCAGGAACTCCAGTTTCTGGACACAAACCTCAGGTTCAAACACGATGTCCAAAAAGAAATCCTCCTTGCACCTGCCAAACTGACCATCGATGTGATCCCACTCGAAATTGGTCAGGTCTTTCAAAACCTCATCGGCAATGCCCTGGATGCCCTGGTGGAACACACACATCCTGCCATCACTATTGAAAGCGGCGCTCAGGGGGAGTCGGTCTGGTTTTCTGTTAGTGACAATGGCCCTGGCATTCCCGAAGACATTCGCCCCAAAATCTTCGAACCTTTTTTTACAACCAAAGCCAAAGTGGACGAAGATGCAGACGGCCCCAAAGGAACCGGATTGGGACTCCATGCGTGTTTGGAAATTGTGAATGTCTACAATGGACGGATCGAGGTCGATCCGTCCGACACAGGTGGCGCGAAATTCACCGTTTTTCTTCCTCTGGGCAGGCACGACACCCCGTCCTCTGAAGCATAACCGAAAACAGACATATCCGATTCATCAGGTCGATCGCTTCCTGCCTATCGCCATCATTACCCGCATGCAAATCCTGCTAAAAAAGAAAGGCCTGCTCAAATATCTCCTCGTCCCGGTTGCCACTGGCGGACTCATTACCCTTCAGCTTTAACCCACCTTCTTCAACCCCATCTTCTTGTAAAAAAAAAGTATGGACAACGGGGCAGCCCGCCCTTAATTTCTCCTCGTTCACCCATTTCTGAAGGAGGCTGTCGTGGCATATATCAAAAACTGGCGTGATGTCCAGCCCGATGTCGCCCACATGAGCGCTGTCCACTGGGGTGGTCTGCGAAATTTCGAACGCCAGGACGATGAAGACGACCGCAATCGGCTGCAAAAACTCAACGGCTTTGCCCGTCATGCCCTGCAGGGCCACAAAACCTCGGACCACCACAAGCACGAAAATACCGAACAGGTCTATTATATCCTCAGCGGCAAGGGCGAAGTACTCTTCGACGACCAGCGCTATCCCACAGAAACCGGTGACGCCGTTTACCTCCCCTCCGGTACATACCACCAGATGTTTAACGACATGAACCAGGATTGGCTCGAGCACCATGTCATCAGCATGAGTGTCGAAAGCAATGGCGGCCAATTCACCATTCGCAACTGGCGCCATGTGTCCCCCTCAGGCGACGGGGCCGGTGCCATACGCTGGCACCAACTGGGCCAGGAAGGCGAAGGTGGTGTGGGCTGTCTGCGAGGACTGCAGTTCATCGACCGGGAAGCCGTTCAACCCCGGAGTGAATCTATCGAACGCTGTTATGACGAAATCGAGCAAGTGTATTATATACTGGAAAATCAAGGCGTGCTGATTGCAGATGGGGAAGAACAGGACATCACGGAAGGCGATATGGTCCATATCCCACCGGGAATGACCTACCGGATTGGCAATCCCCACGAGGACTGGTTTACCTATATGATTATGGCAGGGTGAAGATGCAGGAAGGCCAAATCGTTCACCAATTCGAGGTCAACGACGGTTCCATCACGTTCCGCTACCCTCGCTGGTCCGATCTGGATGCCTTTATCAAAATGCACCAGACCCTTGCCGAAGAAAAAGTCATGGCCCGGCGTCTGAAACTGAACCGCGACACAGGCGGCCGGATGCTCGCCGAAGCCCTGATCGGTTTGCAGGAGAACCGCGCAAGCTACCTGCTGGTTGAACAGGCCAGCGACCTGGTCGGAGAAGGATTTCTTACCCGGGGCGGGCATGGCTATTTCACAGTAGGCCTCGCCCTGTTGGAACGTGCCCGTGGACTGGGTATCGGCACACAATTGATGAACACCCTCGAAAGAGAGGCCTGCCGCCTGGGGGCCAAACGATTATACCTCACAGTCTGGTCTGCCAACCTGGTCGCTATTCATGTCTACCAGAAAGTCGGCTACCAGGAATGTGGTCGCCGCCCCGACTGGATCCAGATGGACTCTGGCGAAGCCTGCGACCTGATTGAAATGGTCAAAAATCCAATTGACGCCAACCTCTCAATCTCCTGACTGCAAATAAAAAGGTCGTGCGTTAGAAAAACGCACGACCTTTTGAAATCCCTTCCTGCTCACTTACATCTTCTTGAGCAATCCAATCCACCGATCCCAGGCTTCATCCTTGGCCGTCTGGTTGGCCGGAGGCCCTCCCGGATCTTCTCCGGCCCGTAAAAAGCCGTGGCCCGCACCCTCGTAGATCACATACTCATAGGTCTTTCCCGCCGACTTCATCTGCGCCTCTGTATCGGGAATGGTGGCATTAATCCGATTGTCATTGCCGCCATAAAACCCGTAAATCGGGCAGTTGATCTGTTGATACGCCGCTTCATCTCTCGGAGGGGAACCGTAAAACACAAAAGCGGCTTGCAAATCCTTCCGATGGGTCGCAAAGTTGAAGCTGTGCTCACCTCCCCAGCAATATCCTACCACCGAAACCTTTCCAGTAGCAGCCGGCAGCTTAATCACATAATCTGTTACCGCATCCAGATCCACCGCCACCTGGTCCTGAGTCAACGAGCGAATGGCGTCCCGCACGGCGGTCTGATCCCTGAAATCGGCCGAATTCCCGCCATTGGGTGCCATCCCCGACAGCAAATCCGGCGCAATAGCAATATATCCTTCGCTTGCCAACCGGTCGGCCACTGCTCGCACCCAGTCGGTCATACCGAATATTTCGTGGATCACAACAACGGTATGGGCCTTGTCTTTCACTTCGGGATAGACAACAAAGGAATCAATGGTACGATCCTTTCCCTGCACCTTGACCCACTCCCCGTGACGGGGTGATTCGTTCA
>JAPUJS010000422.1 GCA_027296045.1 bacterium
TCTGGCCATTTAGAAATTTTGCACGAATTCTGCAAGGGAGAATTTTAAAGATTTTAAGTGTTTGTCTTTATGTGATCTATCGAAGTGTCAACTATTTTTTTGCCTCGAGTAAATCAATGGGCACACCGGTTGCAATAAGGGAATGGCGAGGCATGGAGACGATACGGACAGGCGCTGGAGATTTTCGAGGCCATGAAGAATTCTATCGGAATGGAGCTTGCGATGCGAAATATGGGGCTTGCCAGCCGAAAAAAAATGATGTATGATGAGAGGGAATGGCGAGTGCAAAAACAAGCCCCAAATCCCAGGTATGTGTGATCGACACACAGCCTAAAAAAAATCCTCAAGGAGGGAAGTCATGACAATCAAGAAATTGGCCGTTTTCGCAATTGCAATCGCATTGATACTGGGCACATTAACTCTGAATAGCTATGTGACTGCAAAGGACCCGATGCAGTATGAATATTTGGTTCAGGGCAAAAGGGAAATGGACCGTAAGGAAGGCGAAGGTTTGGCCGGCGAGTTCAATCACCTCGGGAACCAGGGCTGGGAATTTGTGGGGGTGATCCCGGGAGAGGGAGATGCCTACTCGGTGATCTTCGTGCGCCCTAAAGTGTCCGAATAGCAGCACTCCGGTGGCCGGTCCAGACGCGCACCTGGACATACCTGGGAACGGGGTGCAGGACCGGTCGCCAGAAACCCATTCTGTTTTCGCTGCTGGCAACCATCGTCCTGAGCGGGGACGGCACCAGCGGCTTCGGAGGGGTGAGGGATGCAAATTCCTCACCCTTTTTTCAAAGGTGATAGGGGGGGTAAAATGAGAACGATGATCTGGTTTTTTTTAGCCCTTACTAATGAGCCAGGCGGCAGGACCGCCAGCCGATTCGGAATTAAACCGGCTGAATCGCGAAGTGTTCGAAGCGTTCAAAAACAGGCAATTTCAAACGGCAGAAATGCTGGCAGATCGCGTGTGGGAACAGATGCCGGAAGGGACTATTTCAACGGCGGTGGGGATTGCAGCAGCCAACAAGGGGGCTTTGCTGACCATTCGGGGGCGTTTTGAGGATGCGATGGAATGGCAGGAGCGTGCGGATCGAATTTTTGGCAAAGTAACCGCAGACCGGTTGCGCGGTAGGCTGGAGGTCGCCCGGGCGGTCACATCTTTTTTAAACGAACGACAATTTTCGGAAGAGGCGCCCGAACAGGCGCTCCAACATGTGGAGGCAGCCCGACCTGCCCTGGGCAAAGATGATTTTCGATTGAACTGGGTCGAGGCAGAAATGATGGGGCATTCCCCCAGAGCGGTTCATGTGCAGGGGAGCTACATGAAATATCTGGGCCTGATTCGGGCCTGTGAAAGCTCCGGCGACAGCCTGCGGCTGGGGTGGTGTGAGATGCGTTTGGGCATTGTGGAGGGGGCAACCGGAGGGCATAGCGAGGCCTTGAAGCGATACGGCCGGGCGCTGGAGATTTTCGAGGCCATGAAGGATTCTGTTGGAATGGGGCTTGCGATGCGAAATATGGGGCTTGCCAGCCGAAAAAAAATGATGTATGATGAGGCGGAAACCATATTGAACCAGGCCCTTGTTTTTTCCCAAAAACGTGGGGATACCGCTTTATCGGTCAAGGTCTTGAATGATTTAAGCAAACTCTATATGGAAACAGGGGATTTCCCCCGAGCAGCCAAAACAGATCAAATGGTCAATACAGTGCTGGACTCGATTGGGGAAGATGTGAGATCCGGGCGATCTGTAGATTCTCTGATTCTGGATTATCACCACTTGATCCGGCTTCGTTATGCAAGTCTGTTGCCCTATGAAAATGACCGGTTTACAGGGTTTTATGATCAACTGGTGCTGGAAGAAAAATAGCGTTCCAGGTTCCGTGTTCCGGATTTTTCCATCCAACCCGGAACTTCAGGGGAGAAACCATGATGAATTTCAGATGCTATTCTTACTGCGCGATGTTGCTGGTGCTGGGGGCGTTTGTATCTCCAGGGTGGGGCGACGAAATGTCCCGAACAGAACGGGAGAAGTTTTTCAAAAAGGCCAAAATTGTCTATGCCAGAGATCTCGGGGTGGGCGCAACCAAGCCGCTCAAAGTGAAGCTGAACGACGGGAAACGAGAGATGAAGGCGATTTTCAAGAGCATAGATTTGCGAATGGAGATGCCCACACGGTTTGGGTCGGAGACGGTGGGAGAATACAGTGATAGTTATAAACATGTGATTGCGGCTTATGAACTGGACAAATTGCTGGGGTTGGGTATGCTGCCTGTGGCGGTGGAGCGGCGCATCAAGGGCAAAAAAGGGTCTTTGCGCGAGTGGGTTGAAGAGGTGATGCCTCGCTACGGCCATGGGGCTCTGCCGCCGGAAGAGATCGTAGACAAGGTGCAACTGGTGTGGTTTTTTGACTATTTGATCTACAATACAGATCGGCGGGTGCACAATGTGATGCTGGGCGAGAACTGGGCACCGGTCTTGATCGATCATACGCTGGCATTTGGCACGTTTGAAAAACCTTTCAGGCCCCTCTATCGGTTCCCCAGGGAAGTTGTGGACCGGCTGCGTGTCCTGGAGCGCAAGCAGGTGAAGAAGGCGCTGGGTCGCTACCTTCGAGGAAATCAGATCGAGGCACTTTGGCGCAGGCGAAGTCGGGTGCTGGATATGGTGGATCGGGCCGTTCAACAACGGGGACCGGAAGACGTTTATTTTTCCGTCCAAGACGGTGAAATCATTTCGGGGTGAACCATCGTATTGTGCGGAGGCTTTTATGGATATTCAGGAAGAAATTCGGGGCCAGGTAGTTGTGTTCACCCTATCGGGGGCCATGATCAGTGGTCCGGACGTGGCGGAGTTCCACGAGCAGGTGCAAAAATTAGCGGCAGAGGGCATTGTGAATGTGGTGGTCAATTTTGCCGAGGTGAAATGGTTTGGCAGTGCCATGCTGGGGGTGATGTCGGCCAGTATTGCCGCCTTGTGGAATTTGGGGGGCGATTTGCGCTTAACGGGTGTCAGTCCCCAGATCGAAAGCATCATCAAGGTGACCAAGTTAGCAGAAATCTTCAAGGTTTGGGACAGTGTGGATCTGGCCATTGAGAGCTTTACAGACGCTGCTCCATCGCAATCGGCGTCTCCAGAGAATTAAGCCATCTTGGGGGAGTGTGCATGGAATTGGGGATGTGGAAACTGCGCTTGCCTGATCTTTCCAGGCCAGAAATACGGGTTGCCGCCCTTTTGTGTGGGTACTATTTTCTGGTGATGTGTGCTTTTTCGGTGATCAAACCCGTGCGAAGCGCCCTGCTTTTAGACAGGCTGGGCATATCCTGGTTGCCGGTAGGATTTGTCGGGGCCGCCGTCGTCACCGGGCTGGTGGTTTTTGTGGTCGGCTGGCTGGACGACCGGTTGCCCGAGCGCCGCCGGGTGTCGGGATCCATGGCGATTCTGTTCTTGAATCTGTTGATGTTTCGTTTTCTGTTTGATCAAGGGAGCAACTGGGTTGCGCTGGTGTTTTACATTTGGGCAAATCTGTTTTCCAGTATTCTGATCATGCAGTTCTGGCTGGTAGCAGGCGATCTGTTTACGCCCCGGGAGGCCAAGCGATTGTTCGGATGGGTCGGCGCAGGCGGGATCGTGGGGGCCATTGTGGGTCCGGGGTTAGCATTTAACGCTGTAGCGTATGTCGGCACGGAGAATCTGATCTGGATCTCGGCCGGTTTTCTGATGGTGTGTTTGCCCCTTGTTCGACATCTCGAGCAACGACGGCCTGACGGACGGAATGAGGTGCCAGATGATGGTGGTGCCCCGAGCGGTGCGAAGACGGGGATTGATCTGCTTCGGGAAGTCCGGCATCTCAAGTTAATTGCTGTGATTTGCGGGGTCAGTATGATTGTGCAGACCATAGTGGACTATCAGTTCAATGAGGTCGTCGCCCAGGCTTTTGACTCTGTCGAAGCCAAAACCGCATTTTTTGCCCAGTTTTTTGCGGGGATGAATGTGCTTAGTCTGGTGCTCCAACTGGTGGTGACCCGATTTGTATTGACGCGATTTGGAGTTGGCCTGGCCCTATCTTTACTCCCTGTTGGCCTGCTATTTGGTTCGTTGGGCATCCTGATCTCTCCAACGCTGATGGTTGTCGCAGCAGCCCGATTGGGGGAAGGGGGAATACGATATTCGATTCAAGAGGCGACCCGGGAAATCCTCTACCAGCCTGTCCCATCGTCGGTTCGATCCAAGGTCCGCCCGTTGATCGATATTTTCGGGGGGCGGCTGTTTGAGGGGATAGGAGGATTGATCATTCTCCTGTGTACGGGTGTCCTGGGTTTTTCCGTGTCGGGTTTGAGTTGGATTTCGGTTGGGTTGATTGTGGTGTGGGGGCTGGCGGTGCTGGCGGTGAAGCAAGAATATCTGAATGCGCTGAGGGGGTTGTTTGCTGATTTGTCTGTCCAATCTCAAGATCGGGCAGCCGAGGTGCTGGACGACAACACCGTGTCGTTGCTGGTCTCCAATCTGGAAAGCGAAAACGAGGTGCTGATCTGTCAGAGCCTGGCGATGTTGGATCTGATGCACGATAAAACGAATCTCGTGCCCCATTTGAGACAGGTTATGAGTCATTCTTCCGCGGAAGTGCGGGCAAAGGCACTGGGCTTGCTTGCAGAGGCCGGAGAAGGGGGGTTTTTCAAGGCGGCAGAAGGATTGTTGAAAGAAGAGGCGGCCGACATACGGGTGGAAGGCGTGCGGTATCTGTGTCGGTTTGGAGAGGATGACAAAAGGGGGGTGGTCGCCCAGCTTTTGAAAGACCCCGATTTCAGGATTCGGATTGCAGCCATCGGGGTGGTCGCGAGTTCTGGGCGAATGGACAAGGACGAAGTGATGGCTGCCTTAAAAGAACTCCAGTCGGGGGAAGAAGATGTGCCGTCTCGGGCAGAAGCTGCTCGGATGCTGGGGACTTTGAACGATGAAACCTACGATGACGTGCTCGTGCAATTTTTACGAGATCCGTCCCCCGTTGTGGTGCGGTCCGCCCTGGACAGTGTGGCGCAAACGGCCAGGCGGATTTTTATCCCAATCGTGGTGCCTTATCTGGGAGACGAACGATTGATGTTGTTTGCCCAGCGAACCATACGGGCATTTGGCGATCGAGTGCTTGGAACGCTGCGGGATTATATGGATGATCCAGGAGAGCCCGAAACGCTTCGAAGGGCGGTTCCGGGATGTTTGACTACCATCGGGACGCCCCAGGCCGTTCAGGTTCTGCTGGCTCTGCTTCCGGCGCATCAGCAGACCATGGGAGAAGCAATTGTGGAAGCCCTCGGGGAGATGCGCAACCGGGATGAAGCGCTTGTTTTTGATCCCGGTCGGGTGAAGGCCGCTCTGGTGCGAGAAGCAGGTGACGGACAGAATAGACTGCGAGTGATCTCAGGGTTGTTGGCGCTTATTTATCCGGTCGAAGACATTTTGCGGGCCTTCAAAGGATTGCAAAGCGAACAGAAGGAAGTGCGGGCACAGGCATTGGAGCTGCTGGATACTTTGATGGATTCGGAGTTGAAGCGCCGGGTGCTGCCGTCGATCGAATCGGAACTTTCTCAACGTGAATAGGCCGGGGCTTTGCGTTGTCCTTATTATTTCGCGTGGATTCTCTGGGATGTTTCTCAACCATTCCATCCTTGCATGAAAGAGGTGGGGTGGTTATCTTTGTGCCCGGAATTCGACGAGGTGACAGCGAATGATGAGAAAGGAAAGAGGATGTTTGAAACCCTTGGACCCGCACCTGTAGACCCGATCCTGGGCATTACCGAAGCCTACAATCAGGACCCGAATCCCGACAAGATTAATTTGAGCGTTGGGGTTTATAAAGATGCAAATGGACACACCCCCATTTTTCGGTCAGTGAAAAAAGCCGAGAGCAGGGTGTTGGCCGAGGCAGATAGCAAAAGCTATTTGGGGATGGACGGCGATGCGGACTACCAGAAGGCCGTACAGGTGCTGCTGTTTGGCACCAATCATGAGATTGTGTCGGCCCAGCGGGCGGCCACGGCGCAGACCCCGGGCGGGACGGGCGCGCTGCGGGTGGCCGGAGATTTTATTCACCAGCAATTTCCCCAGGCCACGGTCTGGTTGAGCGATCCGACCTGGGCGAATCACGCCAAAGTATTTGCCTCTGCCGAAGTACCGGTGAAGACCTATTCCTATTTCGATGCTGAGGCCAATGGTCTGGACTTCGAGGCGCTGCTGGAGGCGCTGCAACAGATTCCCGATGGCGATGTCGTGCTTTTGCACGGGTGCTGTCACAACCCCACCGGTGTCGATCCCACTCCCGAACAGTGGGAGCAGATTTCAGCAGTTGTTGGACAAAAGGGCGTGCTGCCTCTGGTCGATTTTGCCTATCAGGGGTTGGGCGATGGGTTGTCCGAAGACGGGCGAGGGTTGATGGCGCTTTGTCAACCGGGGTGTGAGCTGCTGGTGGCCAGTTCTTTTTCCAAAAACTTCGGGCTCTATCAGGAGAGGATCGGGGCGTTGACGGTTGTGGCCGGTTCGCAGGATGCGGCCAGAACAGCAATGGGACATGTGAAGATGTCGATTCGGACGAACTACTCCAATCCACCGGCACACGGGTCGAGCATTGTGAAGACGATTTTGAACGATCCGGATCTCCGAGCCGACTGGGATGCCGAGGTGAAGGAAATGCGGGATCGGATCAACTCTATGCGAAAGCTGTTTGTAGACGGTCTGGAGCGGAAGGGAGTCCGCCGCGATTTTTCGTTTGTTGCACGGCAAAAAGGGATGTTTTCCTATTCCGGGTTAACGCCCGAGCAAGTCGATGCGCTTCGGGAAAAACATTCGGTTTATGTGGTAAAAAACGGGGGGCGAATCAATGTGGCGGGGATGACGGAGCAGAACATGGATCGACTGTGTGAGGCCATCGCCGACGTGTTGAAATAATCGTCTCCTTTTCGGATGCAAAGAAGGCAGAGCAATTTTGCTCTGCCTTTGGTTTAAGTGGACCATGAGAATTCTGTTACAGGTGACTGAACAACGGATTCTGGAGCGACTTCACATTGGAGGTCAGGTATGCGATTAAAAGATCGGGTGGCGATTGTGACCGGCGGAAGTTCGGGGATCGGCCGAGGGATCGCGCTTGAACTC
>JAPUJS010000423.1 GCA_027296045.1 bacterium
AACCGGGCAAAGGCCACCAGATTGATCTTTGCCGCATTCAAAATCAACTCCACCCCCCTCAACACACTCCCGGCATTGCGCCGGGTCGTCCCGGCCAGAATCCCCAGGCAGAACAGGGCGGCGGCAATCAGCAGATAAGAATTCAAATCCTGGGCAATCAGGCCTCGGCCTCCCCAGCCTCAGCCCCCCGACCGGCCAGCGAAGCGGCCCCAATCAGGGCGGCCAGCAACAAAATCGCGGCGACTTCAAAGGGCAACAGGTACTGGGTCATCAACTGTTTCCCAATCTCCTTGGTGGTCGGCGCCATGGCTTTGACCTCAACCAGGGGCCAGTCGGTCTGCCAGATGACAAAGACCAGCATGAAAAAGCCCAGCACTGTCACCAGTAGACTGGGCCCGAAATGCACGCGTTCGGCCAGCATATTCAAATCATAAATCCGGGTGGTCAGCATCACGCCAAACAGCAACAACACCAGAATACCGCCCACATACACAATCACCTGAGCCGCCGCAACAAAATCAGCGCCCAGAAACACATAAATCCCGGCAACACCGAAAAAGGTGAACAACAGGGCAAACACCGCATGGGTCAACCGATTCGACATCACAACCACGCATGCCGACAGAAGCGTGAGGGCTGCAAAAAAAATAAAAAGAATATCCGATACGACCATAGATTTCCCGTTTTTAAGCTTACGCGTTAACTGTTTCTTCGGCCTGCTCGCCGCCACCCTCCCCCTTCTGTTCATAGACCCAGGGGGTTGCATACTCATACAGCAGATCTGTCCGATCGTAGACCGAAGACTCATAATTGGGGGTCATGATCAGGCACTCCGTGGGGCACGGATAGGTACACAGCCCGCAGTAGCAGCACAGGGCCATATCGATATCAAACCGGAGCAATTTCAGGCGTTTCTTCGTCCCCTTGGACGTTAAACCCAGATCTTCGTCGGGACCGACTTTTTCTGTCTCGATATAAATGCAGTCCACCGGGCAGGCCCGGGCGCACAGGTCACAACCGATGCAATCGTCGATATTGTTGAACAACTGGTTCCGCGACCGTTCCGGCATTTCCCACCGCTCTTCCGGGTACTGCAACGTAATCGCCGGGGTAAACAGGTGCTTCAAGGTGATATTCATCCCCACCCAGATCGACGAAACGGATTCGTAGATATTTTTGAAATAGCTCATAACCACCTCCGTTTAGTGTGGCCCTACGTCACGACACCGGCCTTTTGATGCCGGCCTTCCAGCAAACCCTGTCCGGCTGAACGGAGCAACAGCAACAATACAATTCCCATCACCACGATCAACACGCCAGTCCCCAGTGAATCCAGCCAGCGGGGAGCGGCAAAACCCCACATCACCGACCCGATCATGGTTACAAACGTGGCCGGCAACGTCACTTTCCAGCACACATACATCAACTGGTCCACGCGCAATCGGGGCAACGTCCAGCGCATCCACATTTGCACGAACACCAGGAAAAACATCTTGGCGAGCATCCAGAACACGCCCCCGGGGAACGACCCGCCCCAGGGTGCCTGCCACCCGCCCAGGAACACGGTGGCGGCCACAAAACTGACCACAGCCATAGAACCATATTCGGCAATAAAAAAGAACGAGAACCGCATCCCGCTGTATTCCGTGTGGTACCCGGCCACCAGTTCCGACTCGGCCTCGGGGATATCAAAAGGCGATCGATTCACCTCGGCCAGGGAGGAGATGTAATAAATGAAAAACCCCAGAAACGTGAACGGATTCCGAAAAATAAACCACCGGTGCACCCCGCCATCCTGTGCTATCACCAATTCCTGCATGTCCAGGGTACCGACCAGCGGGATCACACAGAGCACCGACATCGCCACCGGGATCTCGTAACTCACCATCTGGGCAGCCGAACGCATCGCCCCCAAAAGCGCCCACTTATTGTTGGACGCCCAGCCCGCCATCAGGAAGCCAACCACACCCACAGACGAGATGGCCAGGATATAAAGCACCCCGATATTCAAATTGCTGACAATCAGGTCTTTACTAAAAGGCACGCATACAAATGTTGCCAGTGCCCCGGCAAACACCACCAGCGGAGCCAGGATAAACAGAGGCTTATCGGCCGCCGCCGGGATCAAATCCTCTTTCAAAAGCAGCTTGATCCCGTCCGCCAGCGTCTGCGACCACCCGTGCCATCCCCCCACGCGCATCGGCCCCAGCCGATCCTGCATATGCGCCGACACCTTGCGTTCCAGCCACACCAGCACCATGCCCAGAACGGCCACAAAGCTCAAAACCGCAATCCCCGACAAAATACCCATAATCGCCAGAATCAGGTCTTCCGATCCGCCTTCTAGCAATCCGCCTTCTGCCACCAGTGTGCGTGCGTATTCCTGCATCTCTCTCCCTTAGCCCTAACGGTCAATCTCGCCCAGCACAATATCGATACTGCCGATAATCGCAATCATATCCGCCACAAAATGCCCCCGGGCAAGGGTGTTGAAGGCGCTCATCGCCGTAAAACAGGGGGACTTCACTCTGCACCGGTAGGGGGTGTTCGACCCATCGCTGATCACATAGATTCCCAGCTCACCCCGGGGATTCTCGCTCCGGAAATAACATTCCGCATCCTTGGGCGGCCGCACCTGCTTGGGTATGGCCTTGTGCACATCGCCTTCGGGCAACGCGTCCAGGGCCTGCCGCACGATTTTGGCGCTTTCTCCCATCTCCAGAATCCGCACCATATATCGATCCCATCAATACCCCAGCGTCCCCATCTCACCCTTGCCCACCGGTATCTCAAACTCAAACCGGTCGTAAATACTGTAGGGCTCGTCCCGCCTCAGATCCCAATCCACACCAGAACCCCGAAGATTCGGACCCGTCAGATTATAGCTGAACGCCGCATCGGCAGACAAAACCCCCACATTTGCCGTGCGCTGAATAAAGATCTTATTGTATGAAAGCAGGTCGTTGTATTCCTGAATTTTACTTTCAAATTGGTTCAGAAAAACCCGGCACCGTTCTACAAACCCCGGCGGCAAATCGTGGGAAACCCCGCCCACCCAGATGTAGTTGTAAAGCATCCGGGCACCGCAGGTCATTTCAAACAAATCGAAAATATCTTCCCGCTCTCGGAACGCAAAAAGAAAGGGCGTGAATGCCCCGATATCCATGCCATAGGTCCCGAACGAAACCAGGTGGCTGGCAATCCGGTTCAACTCGACCATAATCACCCGGATATAGTGCACCCGCTCGGGAATTTCCAACTTCAGCAGGTTTTCGACGGCCAGCACATATCCAAAGTTGTTATTCATCCCCGCCAGATAGTCCAGCCGGTCGGTAAACGGCACAACATGGGGATAGGGCAGGTTTTCGGCGTGCTTTTCAAAACACCGGTGCAAATACCCGATATGGGGCCTGACGTGCTCCACCACCTCGCCGTCTGTGACCAACTCCAGACGCAACACCCCGTGTGTACTGGGATGCTGGGGGCCCATATTGAGGACCATCATATCACTTTTGAGGTTGTCGTCCTCAAGCTCCTCAATTGCTTCAACCGGCGGCAACCCGGGTTGCTCGATGGTCACATCGGCTTCGGGTACCCCCTGCTGGACGTCTGCCATGTACTTAGACCTCGACTTTAATACCCCGGTAAAATTCCTGGACCTTGTAGTCTTTCCGCAACGGCCACCCTTCCCAATCGTCCGGGCAAAGAATCCGTCTCAAATCGCTGTGCCCGTCGAACACAATCCCAAACATATCATACGTTTCCCGCTCGTGCCAATTGGCCACACGCCAGACTTCCTCTACCGTCGGCACATGCGGGTCTTCCCGTCCAACCTCCACCTTGAGCGTGATCTTATGTCTTTGTGAGGTGGAAAACAGGTGGTAAACCACGGTGAGGTGATCGTCATAGTCCACACCCGACAGGCACATCAACGACTCGAACTGCATCCGATCGTCTGCCCGAAGAAACTCGGACACCTCGGCAATCGCTTCGGCCTCAACCCGGATCCACGGATCCACGTTCTCGGTCAAATCGATCACCGGATCGCCAAACTGTTCTTTTAAAACGTCGAAAATTTCCTGTTCGGTCATCTTATCCCACCTTCGCGATCGTCTGGCGGCGGATCTTATCCTGCAGCTTCATCACACCCTCCAGAAGCGATTCGGGACGCGGCGGGCAGCCGGGCACATACACATCTACCGGAATGATCAGGTCCACGCCCTTCAGCACATGATAACCGTGCTGCCAGTAGGGCCCGCCCGAGGTTGCGCAACACCCCATCGCAATCACATATCGGGGCTCGGCCATCTGATCGTAGAGCCTCTTGATCCGTGAGGCAATCTTCAGAGTTGCCGTACCGGCCACAATCATCAAATCAGACTGCCTGGGCGTCGCCCGGGGAATCATCCCCAGCCGGTCCCAGTCGTATCGAGAAGCCCCGGTGGCCATCATCTCAATAGCACAGCAAGCCAGACCAAAGGTCATGGGCCAGATCGAAGAAAGACGCGCCCAGTTAACAAAATAGTCTACCGAGGTTATAATCACATTGTCGTTAAAACGGCCGTATAGTGTCCCCATAATTGAGCACCTCCTTGAACGTTAAGCAACTCTGCCTGCCACGGCAGGGGGGACGTCTTCTTTGGGAATCTGGGGCTGAACCCAGTCTAGAGATCCCTTCTTCCAGGCATATGCGAGGCCAACAATCAGCACAAAGGCAAAAAACAACATCGCCCAGAACCCATACCAGCCGAGTTCCGGGGCCGCAACTGCCCAGGGGAAGAGCAGCACCACCTCGACATCGAAGATAATAAAGTCCAGAGCGATGACGTAGAATCGAATATTAAACTGTATCCAGGCCCCCCCAACCGGTTCTTCTCCACACTCGTAGGTGCTGAGCTTTTCCGGATAGGGATTATTGGGGCGGATTAGGCTTCCCAGAAACAGATTGAAGAATATAAAAAAACAGCCGATACATAGAAAAATAAGGACGTTAGCAAATTCACTCAGCATACTGCCTCCCGAAAAGCCTTGGTGTGGTTGGAATCCCGTTTGGCCTCAACCAATATAATACACACCCAATAGGATGACAAGTCCTAAAAATCAGCCTATAAGCAAAGGGAAAAACCCTTTGCTGTCAAGAGAAATTCCCCATGGATATCCCACGAAAAAACAAATTTAATAGCATATATTACACCTATTTATTCTCAACTTTCAGCCGCTTTAATTCCCTTCAGACAATCTTGACAGTTTTGTACACATTTAATCTTGACAGTTTTGTACACATTTGGTATGTTTGGGCAGTTGAAAGCCCTCTAGGAACACCTCCTAGAGCACCTTCATACTTGATTAGGAGAGCGGTATGAGCGCAGAAACACAAGAGCTTGAAGAACTTGAAGAACTTGCAAACCGGGAATATCAGTTTGGCTTTGTCACTGATATCGAGCAGGAGTCTGCTCCGCCGGGCCTGAATGAAGACACCGTCCGCTTTATCTCGGCCAAAAAGAAAGAACCCGACTGGCTTCTGGACTGGCGATTAAAGGCTTTTAAATACTGGAGTACCAGCCCCAAAATGGTCGACCCGCTGCGACGCAAAAAAGCCGAGCGGTGGGCCAATGTTGACTACCCCGAAATCGATTTTCAAAAAATCATCTATTATTCCGCCCCCAAGAAAAAGGGCGACGGCCCCACAAGCCTCGATGAAGTGGACCCCGAACTCCTGGAAACCTACAAGAAACTGGGCATTCCCCTCGAAGAGCAAAAAATGCTGGCCGGGGTCGCTGTGGACGCCGTTTTCGACAGTGTATCGGTTGCCACCACCTTCCGGGACAGCCTGGCCAAAGAAGGCGTCCTTTTCTGTTCGTTCTCCGAAGCCGTCCAGGAATATCCCGAACTGATACGCCAATACCTCGGCTCGGTTGTACCGTATAACGACAATTTCTATGCCGCCCTCAATTCCGCCGTCTTCAGCGACGGCTCTTTTTGTTATATCCCCAAGGGCGTGCGCTGCCCGATGGAACTCTCCACCTACTTTCGCATCAACGCCGCCAACACCGGCCAGTTTGAACGCACGCTCATTGTGGCCGAGGAAGGCAGCTATGTATCCTATCTCGAAGGCTGTACGGCCCCACAGCGGGACGAAAACCAGCTCCATGCTGCCGTCGTAGAGCTCATCACCATGGACAATGCCCAAATCAAATACTCCACCGTTCAGAACTGGTATCCTGGCGATAAAAACGGCGTTGGAGGCATCTACAACTTTGTGACCAAACGGGGTGCCTGCCGGGGCGTCAACTCCAAAATCTCCTGGACCCAGGTCGAGACCGGATCGGCCATCACCTGGAAATATCCCAGCTGCATCCTCCAGGGCGACAACTCGGTCGGTGAATTCTACTCGGTGGCCGTCACCACCAATCACCAACAAGCCGACACCGGCACCAAAATGATCCACATTGGTAAAAACACCAAAAGTACCATCATCTCCAAAGGTATTTCCGCCCTCTTTGGCCAGAACACCTACCGGGGCGAAGTGCGCATTCTGAAAGGCGCCGAAAACGCCCGAAACTTTACCCAATGCGATTCCATGCTCATTGGAGACCAGTGTGGTGCCCATACCTTCCCCTACATTGATGTGCGCAACCCTTCCGCCCAGGTGGAACACGAAGCCACCACCTCCAAAATTGGGGAAGACCAGATTTTCTACTGCAACCAGCGCGGCATCCCCACCGAAGATGCCGTTTCAATGATCGTCAACGGGTTCTGCAAGGAAATCCTGGCAGAACTGCCCATGGAATTTGCCGTCGAAGCCCAGAAATTGCTGGGCATCAGTTTGGAAGGCAGCGTTGGATAATATCACCTATTCCGATTGAGAGAGAAATTAAGAATGCTCCAGATTAAAAACTTGCACGCCCGCGTCGAAGACACCGAAATCCTCCACGGAATTGACCTGGAAGTCAACCCCGGTGAGATTCACGCGTTGATGGGTCCCAATGGATCGGGCAAAAGCACCCTCGCCCAGGTCCTTTCCGGCAACGAAGCCTACGAAGTCACCGAAGGGGTAGTTTTGTTTGAAGGCAAGGACCTGCTGGATATGGATGCCGATGAACGCGCCATTGCCGGCATTTTTATGGCCTTTCAATACCCCATCGAAATCCCGGGCGTCAACACCGCCTATTTCCTTCGGACCGCTCTGAACGAAATCCGCAAACAGCGCGGCGAAGAACAAATGGACGCCATAGACTTCCTGTCCCTGATCCGGGAAAAACTCAAATTGGTGGAAATGGACGAAAAATTCCTCAGTCGCTCTGTCAACGAAGGCTTTTCGGGTGGCGAGAAAAAACGGCACGAAATTCTCCAAATGGCTGTCCTGGAACCCCGGCTGTCCATCCTGGATGAAACCGACTCTGGCCTGGACATCGACGCCCTGCGCATTGTCGCCGACGGGGTCAACCGCCTCCAAAATAAAGAAAAAGCCACCATTATCATCACCCACTACCAACGGCTCTTGAACTATATTGTGCCTGATTTTGTGCACGTCATCCTCAACGGGCGTATCGTTCGGTCGGGCGGCAAAGAACTGGCACTTGAGCTCGAAGAAAAGGGCTACGACTGGATCAAAGAGGAATTTGCAACCGCGTGAGGCAAATCCCCCTTGTGTTCCTTTGAAAAAGGGGGAAGATCGCTTTTGCTGTGCAAAGAACCGATTTTAGAATGCGATGTTTTTTTGTGATCGGTTACTTAAAATTTCACAATCTATTTGGCTCTGTTACTTAGGGAAAAAAATGCCTGAAACGCCCGACCACACTTCCTGGCTGACCCACTTTGAGGATTTTGAAAAAACTCTCAACGGCCAGGCGACGTCTCCGATCCATTCCCTGCGCAAACATGCGATTGCTGCCTTTGAGCGGCTGGGCTATCCCACCTCTCAGGATGAAGCCTGGAAAACGGTCAACCTGGCACCCCTTCGCCGGGCCGAATTTCGTCCAGCGCCCGATGCCGACAATCGGACGCTAACCCAGGAATGTGTCCAGTTGGCCACCTTCCCAAACCTGGACGCCCTCCGGATGGTGTTTGTAAACGGTGCTTTCCGACAGGACCTCTCCGATCTAACCCACTGTCCCCAGGGTGTCGAGATCAGAAGTCTTGCAACCGCCATCGCATCGCAGCCTGACTTGATCGCCCAACATCTGGCCAAACAAGCCACCTACGAGGAACTGGCTTTCACTGCACTCAACACGGCTTTTATCCAGGACGGCGCCTGGGTCCACGTTTCGAAGGGCGTGATCCTCGAATCTCCCATCCACCTGATTTTTATTTCTTCCCCCCATCAAGAGCCCACCGTTTCCCATCCGCGCAGCCTGATCGTTGTGGACGAAAATGCCCAGGCAACCCTCATAGAAACCTATATTGGCCCGGAAGACATCGCCTATTTCACCAATGCCGTCACCGAAATTTTCGTCGGTCCCCATGCCCTGGTAGATCACTACAAATTGGAACAAGAAGGCCGATCGGCGGTTCACATTTCCAACCACCAATCGGTCCTGGGCCAAAACAGCGTAATCACTTCCCATGCCTTCACCCTGGGAGGCCGGTTTGTGCGCAACGACGTCCATTCGCGCCTTGCCGGAGAATCCAGCGAATCCACCATCAACGGTCTCTACGTCCTGGGCAACGACCAGCATGTTGACAATTATACCCTTTTAGAACATGCCGAACCCAACAGCCCCAGCCACGAACTCTACAAAGGCGTTCTCGGCGGAAACGCCCGGGCCATCTTTCGCGGCAAAATTTACGTGCATCGAATTGCCCAAAAAACCGACGCCTATCAATCCAATCAAAACCTGCTACTTTCCAACAACGCCAGGGTAAACACCAAGCCCCAACTCGAAATCTATGCCGATGACGTCAAATGTTCTCACGGGGCAACCGTGGGCCAGCTTGATGAGGCCGCCCTTTTCTACCTGCGTTCCCGAGGCATCTCTTCGGATAGGGCCTATCGGATCCTGATCCAGGCCTTTACGGGCGAAGTCCTCGACCAGGTCCGATCCGAACCGGTTCGCGAATGTCTGTCTCAACTCATGGATCGCAAACTCGAAGAAATCCAATCGTTATGAGCGTTCTTGAAGCCACGGCCTTTGACGTCGACCGGGTCCGATCGGACTTCCCCATCCTCCAGCAGACCGTTTGGGGAAAGCCCCTGGCCTATCTGGACAATGCCGCCACGACCCAGAAACCCCTGCCTGTGATCGAAGCACTGGACCGGTATTACCGAACGGAAAACGCCAATGTCCACCGGGGTGTACATTGGCTCAGCCAGCGTGCGACCGATGCGTATGAAGACGCCCGCAAAAAAGTACAGGGCCTGATCAACGCCGAACACGACTGCGAAATCATCTACACGCGGGGCACCACGGAAAGCATCAACCTGATTGCTCAAACCTTTGGCCGCCAGCACCTGAAGGCCGGCGATGAAGTTGTCCTCTCCGAAATGGAACACCATTCCAATATCGTTCCGTGGTGGCAACTTTGCCAGGACACAGGTGCCATACTCCGTGTCATCCCCATCAACGACCGTGGCGAACTTTGCCTGGACGACTACCCCAGCCTTCTCACGGAAAAAACCAAGCTGGTCTCCGTCGTCCACATTTCCAACGCCCTGGGAACCGTCAATCCGGTCACAGAAATCATCCACCACGCCCAGGAACGTGGCATCCCCGTTCACCTGGACGGTGCCCAGGCCGTTCCCCACATCCCGGTCGATGTCCAGGCGCTTGGTTGCGATTTTTACACCTTTTCAGGCCACAAAATGTTTGGCCCAACCGGCATCGGCATTCTTTATGGCAAAGCCGAACACCTGGAATCCATGCCCCCCTATCAAGGCGGCGGCAGCATGATCAAAACGGTTGAATTTGACAACATCACCTTTGCCGATCTGCCCAATAAATTTGAGGCTGGAACCCCCCACATTGCCGGTGCTGTCGGTTTGGGCGCTGCAATTGACTATCTCACTGCCATCGACCTTTCTGCCGCTGCAGTGTATGAAGACAGCCTGATGGCCTATGCAACAGATGCCCTGAACAGCATCCCCGGCCTCCAGATCATCGGCACTGCCGAAGAAAAAGTGGGCGTCATTTCCTTTGTCCTGGAAGACATCCACCCGCACGACATTGGGACCATTTTGGACCAGGAAGGCGTGGCCGTTCGCGCCGGCCATCATTGTGCGCAGCCTGTGATGAAACACTTCCAGATCCCTGCGACCACCCGGGCGTCTCTGACATTTTATAACACCCATACCGATATCGACGCTCTGACAGCAGCGCTTCACAAAGCCATTGAGGTGTTCAACTGATGTCCGACCTCCGAGAACTCTATCAGCAGCTGATCCTGGACCACAATAAAAACCCTCGAAATTTTCGCACTCTGGAACAACCCGACCGAACCTCAGTAGGCATGAATCCACTGTGCGGTGATCATCTCCACCTCTATTTGAACCTGGAGGATGGGCTCATCTCCGACGTCACCTTCCAGGGGTCTGGCTGTGCCATTTCCAAAGCCTCGGCCTCTTTGATGACCGACGCAGTCAAAGGCAAAACGGTGGAAGAAGCCGAAGCCATTTTCCACAAATTTCAAAACATGGTCACCGCCGACATCCACACCGAACCGGATCTTGCAGAGATGGGCAAACTCGCCGTCTTTTCGGGCGTCCGAGAATACCCCGCCCGGGTGAAATGCGCCACCCTTTCCTGGCACACGCTTCATGCCGCTCTGGAAGGAGAAGGTCAACCCGTCACAACCGAGTAACAACCCTCATCAGGAGTACAACGTGAGTATTTTCAATTTCTTCAAAAAGAAAGAATCCGAATCATCGACGGTCGAAGAAGCGCCCATCCAGGA
>JAPUJS010000424.1 GCA_027296045.1 bacterium
GAACGGCGTGATGAACTTCCCTGCTCGCAACTTGAGGCGATCGTTACGGACGTATTCGAGCCAGGCACGTTCGACAGCGACTTCCCCTTCGCTGTCTTCGGGGTTATCCTCCAACACGGTCCCGTGTTCCCATTCGATTTCGGAGAAAATACGAAACTGGTCGAACGTATAGGTCGAAATCAGGTTAAAATGTTTTCCATCGAATGTGGACACCTTTTCTTCGGAGTCGTATTCGAACTCCAGATCGATGTATCCATGGCTCGAGAATTCTCTTTCCTGACCAAAGACACCAGTCGGTAGGAGAATGCAGAACCACAGGATGTAGAAGATCTTTTTCATCAATTGTCCAGTCGATCGATCGTGGTGACTCACATTTCAATAAGGTGTCTGAATGCTTGGTTGCTATCGATCCTCCCTCTGTGTACAGGAGGACCATCTGATCAAACTGTTGGATATAATAGATATTCCTGCCTGGTTTCTCAAGAGTCAGGCAGTGCAACTTAAGTATACGAACAGAGCCACGTTGCCGCAACTCCTTTCCATGTAGATATCTAACCCCTCCATGTAGATATCTAACCCCACACACATAATAATCACCGTGTCCCAACCTCTTCGAGAACCGCTTTAATGCCTTCCATATTAAATCCACGCGCCAATTCTGTCAGATGATTTGCCAGCTCGGGGGATTCCTCCGCCAGCTGTTCGAGAGAAGTACGTAATTGCGTAATGCTATGTGTATCCACGGCAGTCATCAGATCCGAATGTAAATCGGACGGCAATTGGAGATCCTTCCAGTCCACTTCTTGGGACGCCTCCGCTGGAGAATCTGGAAGTATTTTCTCGCCAAGCTCGTAGTCCACCCCCAACTGATCTGACAGACAGGCATAGATCTTTTCTTTCGGCAGGGGTTTGCTCAAAAACTCCTTGAAGCCCATTTCTAGATAGCTTTCGCGCTGATGTGCAAACACCGATGCGGTCACCGCAACGACCTTGGTCGCATCTTTGCCGTGTGTCTGAAACAGACGGTCAAGCGCCTCGGGGCCATCCATCACCGGCATTCGAATATCCATAAACACAATGTCCGGCATGTCTTGATCCATCAAATCCAGCGCCTCCTGGCCGTTTTCTGCCATTTTCACATCCACCCCGATTCGGGCCAGCATCTGGCTCAGAACCTCCCGATTGTTCTCCACATCATCTACAACCAGCGCCCGCACTAATTGCCCTTCCGCCAGATGCTTCACCCGAGACCAATCCCGGGTTTCGTCTCCTTTTTCCAGTTCCTGACCGGGCAGTAGCGTCAGAGTAAAGAAGAACCGGGACCCCACACCTGGTTGGGATTCCAGGCCAATTTTTCCGCCCATCATCGCCACATGCTTTGTGGCAATCGCCAGCCCCAATCCCGTCCCGCCTTTCTGAAGGCCCGCCTCTTCCTGCTGAAAAGGCTCAAAAATGGCGGCTTGCTTATCTTCGGGAATTCCGGGCCCGGTGTCACGCACCTCAAAAGCGTATTGATCCTGGTCAAGTGCACTTGCCATGAGCGTCACCTCGCCACGGGTTGTAAACTTCACGGCGTTGCCCGACAAATTGATCAAGATCTGGCGCAGCTTGCCTTCATCTCCATGCACGACTCCCGACGGCACGTTCGTTTCCAGGTTCCACACGATACCCTTCTGTCGGCAACGCATCTCGAACATCGCCCCCAACCCCTGTATCAAAGCTAAAATGTCAAAATGAATCGGATTGAGCTCTTCGTGCCCCGATTCGATCTTGGAGATATCCAGGATGTCGTTGATCAACTCCAGTAGATGCTCGCCACTCTGACCGATGATCCCGAGTGTTTTGCGATGGTAATCGTTCAGATCGGGGTCATCGCCTAAAATTTGGGTAAAGCCTAAGATGGCGTTCATCGGCGTCCGTATTTCGTGGCTCATATTGGCCAGAAACGCACTCTTGGCCTGATTGGCCGCGTCGGCCTCCTCTCTGGCCTGGGTCAATTCTTCGGTATGTGTCTGCAGCGCCTCGGTCATACGGTTAAAATTGTCCGCCAGGATACCCGTTTCATCTCCCCGATGAATATCCACCCGAACGCCATACTCCCCGCTCGCAACCCGCTGAGTCGCCCCGGTAAGCAAGTTGATTGGCTCTGCCACAAACCTGGCAATCAAATAAACCAGCCCCAGACTGAAAGCCAAAATCACCAGCCCAATTTGCAGGGTGTCCATTCGGCTATCCGAGATATTCTGATTGAGCACTCCAAGAGACTTTGAAATCGTAACATAACCATACGATTGATCCCGAATTTCGATCAGGGTACAATACGCAATCGCATCCGCTTCCTCAACCAGGCCAGGCGAAACAATCATCTCTTCCTCGGACAAGGTATCCGGAAAAGCCGCGATCAACTCTTTGTCGGTCCCAAAAACAGCGATATAACTCAGTGCAGAATCCCGCTTTCCAAATTCGAAAGCCACCTGCATACTCTCGTAATTGTCTTCCTCAAATCCCAGTGCGATTGTCAGCGCCAGCGTCTCACACAAAACTTCCAGCTCATTTCCAAACGCCCGGATAGCCTCTTTTCGCTGTTGCGCAGGAAAATAGATCAATACGAATGCAACAATTACCGTGACCAGAAAAAAGGTACTCGCAATCAGTTTGAATTTGATCGATTTCACGCCAACCTCTATCAACGCGGTTCCCGCACAGATTTTAACGGATACCCTACAAAGCGAAAAACACCAACAACCATGTCCATGAAAGACATCACATCAAAATAACCTCTACCCCATCCCAATCAAAGAACAATTCAGAGACAACACGAACAGAAAAAATGTACAGGCGCTGGGAGCCCACTTCCGGCGCATCGAAAAACTTCACTTTTCAGATAGACCTGGGGATGAGGCAGCATCCAGGTCTCCCCACGACACCGCATCTTGAACATCCTGTAAGGCAGGCAAATTCAGATCGAGAAGATCAAAAAGTTCGCTATCAGTCAAAGAATCCTCCCTCTGCCAACACAGCCTGAAGCCGTTTGGGGAAATTCGTATAAATCGCATCCACCCCCATACGAATCAAGCTCCGCATGTCATCTTCCCCATCCACCGTCCACGCAAAAAGTTGAATCGCACGCAGGTGTGCCAACCGTACCAGTTCGGGCGTGATGTAT
>JAPUJS010000425.1 GCA_027296045.1 bacterium
ACCGGTAGGGCAGAAGCGCACCCACATCCACCTTGGTAATTTTGCGCTGTGCCTTGGCAAGGCCCCGCGCCGAGCGGCGACTTTTTCCCCGGTTTTTGGTCGTTCAAAAATCGGGCCGCCGGAGGCGCTACAAGCAAAAAACCAGACTGTACATAAAGTCGCCGTTTCCCTCCAACCACCCCCCTTACCCCATCAAACTCTCAAACACCCCCGCAGCCCCCATCCCACTCCCAATACACATCGTACACAACCCATACCGCACCCCCTGCCGCTTCATTTCATGCAATAACGTCGCCGTCAACTTTGCCCCCGTACACCCAAGCGGATGCCCAAGTGCCACAGCTCCTCCATTCACATTGACAATCTCCTGATCCAACCCCAGTTCCCGAATCACCGCAAGCGCCTGCCCTGCAAAAGCCTCATTCAACTCAATCAAACCGATATCTTTCAAATCCAGTCCCACCTGCTGGAGCACCTTTGGCACGGCCACTGCCGGACCAATACCCATCACTCCAGGTTCAACGCCTCCAACTGCATAGCCCAGCATACGCGCCATCGGCTTCACACCCAGCGCCTCGACCGTCTCCTTGCCCATCACAACCGTTGCCGCTGCCCCATCGGATGTCTGGGAGGCATTGCCAGCAGTAACGGTCCCGCCCACCCGGAAAACGGGCCTCAGTTTTGCCAGGGCGTCCATACTGGAATCCGGCCGGGGCCCCTCATCCACCTTGAACTCGGTCTCAAAATCCTGTGTCTTTCCATCCACATACAACGTATCCTTGACCCGAAGCGGCACAATTTCACCTTCAAAACGCCCCGCCTGAATCGCGTCCAGCGCTCGCTCGTGGGAACCCAGCGCAAAGGCATCCTGATCCTCCCGAGAAATATCATATCTCTCCACCAGATTTTCCGCCGTATTCCCCATATCCAGAAACAGATCGGGATTTTTTTCGACCAGATCTGGATTGGGCATAAAATACGTCCCGCCCATCGGCAACAAACTCATCGACTCTGTCCCACCGGCTACCACCACCTCGGCCTGACCGGCCATCACCGCCTGTGCCGCCATCGCAATGCTCTGCAAACCGGAAGCACACCACCGATTCACAGTCACCCCGGGCACAGAATCGGGCAACCCGGCCCGTTGCGCCACAATCCGACCCAGCACCCAGCCCTGTTGTCCTTCGGGAAAAGCACATCCCATGATCACATCGTCAATCTGTTCGGGCGCCAGCCCCGGAACCCGAGCGATCGCCCCTTTCACCGCCTCGGCACCGAGTTCTTCGGGACGCATATTCCGAAGCGTGCCTCGATTCGCTTTTCCAACGGCCGTACGTACACTGCTTACGATATAGGTCTCGTTCCGTTCCATAATCTAATTCCGTAAAGGTTTGTTCCGCGTGAGAATACTTTCAATCCGCGCCTGCGTCTTCTCTTCTCCCAGGAGAGAAAGAAACACTTCGCGCTCCAATTCGAGCAAATAATCCTCGTGCACCAGTGCCGAACCCGTCAGATCCCCCCCGGTCAGTACATAAGCAAGGCGACCGGCAAGATAACGGTCGTATTCGGTTGCATACTTTGCCTGCTGCATCGTATAGGTTGCTACTTCAAATTGTGCCCGCCCCGGCTTCCCCAAAACCTTAATCGCATTTCGAACCCGTGGGGGTACATATCCTTCATTGGAAAGCCGGATCACCTCCTCTTTGGCCACATAAAGTCTGCGATCGCTGTGCATCACCACCCGGGCATGGGCCGGAAGAAAGCCAAATATTTGTGCCTCTCGCGCACTGCCAGATACCTTGGCCATGGCAACGGTTTCAAACACTTGTCGGAGATAGGGCAAAATATGGCTCTCGTGTTCGGTGGGTGCCCGTTCGTGCGCCAGGGCAGCCAGACGCATCGTGCCGCACCCGGCAGGAATAAGCCCCACTCCCAGTTCGACAAGCCCGATATAACTTTCGGCCGCAGCCACCGGATGGGTACAGGCCATCGCGATTTCACACGCCCCCCCCAGCGCCATATTGTGTGTGGCCACCACAACCGGCTTGCCCGCATAATGAACCCGCTGAATCATCTTCTGAAACCCGATCAGCAGATCCTCCAGCTGATCGGACTTCCCCATCAAATTTGCCATTTCTTTTAAATTGGCACCCACCGAAAAATGCTTGCCCGCATTGCCAATGACCAACCCCCGATAATCTCCCTGCTCCACCAGATCGATCACCTCCAAAATCCCTCCCACCACCTTCTGCCCCATCGTATTGGCCTTCGACCGAAACTCGTACCGAACAACGTCATCCCCCATATCCAGCAAAGCAGCTTCCTCGTTCTCCCAAATCGGCAATGCAGCGTCGGATGGAACGGCAAAGGAATGGATCTCATCGGACGGCGGTACATCCGACACATATCCCTGTCCGGGCACAAATACTTCGCGCTCCGCTGCTCTTCCCCGGTAAAATGCAGAAGCTCCTGCATCGGTCATCTCCAACACCCAATCCGGCACAGAGATATCCTGAGATACCATATCCTCCCTCACCTGTCCAAACCCAATCGCGTCCCACATTTCAAACGGACCAATTTCCCAGCCAAATCCCCATCGGATGGCCCGATCGATATCGGCCGGACTATCCGCAATTTCGGGAATTCGCCGTGCGCTATAGCCAAGCGTATTCAGCAAGTGTGAACGAATAAAAGCCCCTGCACGACCCCCATCTGCATACAAGGCCCGCACACGATCTTGCACGGAACCCAGCCTTTGAATCTCCCCTAAATCGCCCAGATCCAGTTCCCTGGCAGGCTCATAAGCCAGGGTCTCCCGATTCACCGACAGAATATCCTGTCCCTCTTTTCGGTAAAATCCTCCGCCCGTTTTGGCACCTGTCGCACCCGTTTCCACCAGCTTTTCAAGCAGCTCTGGCAACCGAAACACATCCCGATGTTCATCCCCGGCCAGAGCGCCATACAAAAAGTTGGCCACATGGGCGAGCGTATCCAAACCAACCACATCGGCTGTCCGAAAAGTCGCCGAGGAAGGCCGGCCCATCAAAGGCCCAGTCAGCATGTCAATCTCTTCAATAGAATAGTCACCTCCAGCCATTGCCCAGAGGCTGTGCATCATCTCATAAACCCCGACCCGGTTGCCGATAAAACCAGGCGTATCTTTTGTAATCACAACGCGCTTGCCCAACCCGATGCGTGCAAACCAGGCCAGCCGTGCAACCACGCCGGGATCGGTTTTGGAACCAGGAATGATCTCCAGCAATTTCAAATAGCGGGGTGGGTTAAAAAAATGCGTCCCTAAAAACCGTTTTTGAAACGCCTCCGAACGATCTGCTGCGATCACACCCATCGGGATTCCACTGGTATTGGTCGAAATGACGGCATCTTCACGAGCAACTTGCTCCACTTTCACCATCAGGTCCTGCTTGACCTCTGGCCGTTCAATCACCGCCTCGATCACCCAGTCGGCTTCGGCAATCCGGTCGAAATGGTCTTCAAAATTGCCGGAAACAATCAACCGGTGCGCCTCATCGGAAAAAAAAGGGTTGGGCCGCAAAGCCTGTGCCTGCTTGAACCCTTGCTCCACAATAGCATTTTTATTTTCCCCCTCTCCAGCCAGATCCAGCAAGTGCACCGTCAATCCCGCATTTGCCAGATGGGCAGCAATTTGTGCCCCCATTGTCCCGGCCCCCAATACAGCAGCGACCCGAAAAGGCAAATAATCTCGTTTCTCTTTACCCATTATCTTATCACTCCGCATCTAGTTTTCTTCCCGCCCATATTTAATCCGTGGATCCAACCAGGCATACATCACATCGGCAATCAGATTGATCAGCACAAATGTGGTCGCAATCAACAACACACCTCCCTGAATCGCCCGGAAATCTCGTGCATAAACCGCCAGCAACAACCACCGCCCCACGCCCGGCCAGGCAAAAATCGTCTCTGTAATCACCGCCCCCCCGAGCAAATACCCAAACTGCAAACTGATCACCGTCAGCACCGGAATAAACGCATTTTTAAACGCATGCCGAAGCACCACCACGCGTTCGGGAAGCCCTTTGGCCCAGGCCGTGCGCACATAATCTTCTTGTAACACTTCCAAAAGACTGGACCGGGTCATCCGGGAAATCACGGCCGCCGGCACCGTACCCAGCGTCACGCCCGGCAAGACCAGATGCCAGACTACATTGCCAAAAGCAACCAGATCGCCAGCAAGCAGCGTATCGATCATATACAAGCCCGTAATCGGCAGCACAAACACATGGGCGCTGAGTCTGCCAGAGACCGGGAACCACCCCAGGCCCAATGAAAATCCTAGAATCAGCAACAGCCCCAACCAAAAAATCGGCATCGACACCCCGGCCAGCGAGGCCGTCATCCCCCCATAATCCAGCCACGACCCCCGCCGTGTGGCCGACAGCACCCCTGCCCCCATCCCCACGATCATCGCCAGAACCATGCTCACCAGTGTCAATTCCAGCGTTGCCGGAAATCGAGCGGCCAATTCAACAGAAACCTGTTCATGGGACTTGATCGACCGCCCTAAATCGCCCTGCACCAAATTACTTAGGTA
The DNA here is from genome assembly GCA_027296045.1 of bacterium. GTDB lineage: Bacteria > Latescibacterota > UBA2968 > UBA2968 > UBA2968 > JAPUJS01. Next base: position 4,577 of record JAPUJS010000425.1, read on the forward strand.
GCGCCCAAATTGCACATACACGGGCTGATCCAACCCCAGTTCTTTACGCAGGGCCTCCAAACTCGCCTTGCTCGCCCGCTCGCCCAGCATCACCTGTGCCGGATCTCCTGGCACCAGGTGCACCATCAAAAATACCAGGGAGCTGATGCCCAGCAGCGTTGGAAACAAAAGAGCGATACGTTTTAGAATAAAAAGACGCATAAGAAAAAAGAAATAAAAACAGCCTCTCCGCCCCGTCTTGTTTTACCTTATTCGTTGCCTATTCCTTCACGATTTCAACCCGATGGAACCACTTGCTTCCGGTCGGATGCAGCTTGTATCCCTTTACTTTGGACTGAAAGGCCGCCGTTTGCGCCGCATGCACCAGAGGCACCCAGGGTGCATCCCGAAAAATAATCTCCTGTGCATTCCGATACAGTTCTGTACGCCTATCAACATCCACCTCGCGCTGGGCTTCCACCAAAATTTCATGCAATTCTTCACTCCTGTAAAATGCGATGTTGCTGGCCGGCAAAGCCGTCGCACTTTTATCCAGCAACACATACAGAAAATTATCCGGATCCCCATTATCCCCTGTCCACCCCAAAAGCGCCATATCGTGCTGCCCCCGCTGCACCTTGTCCAGATAGGTGCCCCACTCAAACGTCACGATCTCGGCTTCAATTCCCACCCCCTTCAAATCGGCCTGAATGGCCTGGGCGATCTTGAGCGGCTGTGGCATATAAGGCCGCGGCACCGGCATAGCCCATAGCGTGGTCTTGAACCCGGTGGGAAACCCCGCCTCAGCAAGCAACTGCCTGGCTTTCTCGGGATCATACGCATACCCTTCGATCCCTTCGTGATAACTCCAGATCGTCGGCGGAATGGGATTCACTGCTGGAGAAGCGCCTCCCTGATAGAGATTGTCCACCAAAGACTGTTTGTTGATCGCATGGTTGACAGCCTGGCGTACCTTGCGCAGATGAAACGGCTGTTTGTCCATATTCATCGCCAGGTACCCAACATTCATCCCTTCCTGGGACAGCAGTTGCAACTTCGGGATCTCCTGAATGGTGGAAATAAAATCGGGCACCAGATTGTCCATCCCGTCGATCGCCCCCTGTATTAGTTCGATCAACCGAACCGAGTTCTCCGGAATACTTCTGAAAATCAGCCGATCCAATTTTGCCTTTTCTCCCCAATACTCTGGATTTTTCTCCAGCACAATGCGGTCGTCCTTGATCCACAGCACAAATCGAAACGGGCCCGTCCCCACCGGATGCCGGGCATAATCGTTGCCCCATTTCTCTACAGCCGTAGGACTCACGATCGCACAAAAGTTCATCGCCAGATTCGACAGAAAAGGCGCATTGGGCCGCTTCAGCGAAATCTCGACCGTAAAATCATCCACCTTTCGAATGGTTTTCACAATCTCCGTCATCGACATGCTGTTCCAGTACTGATAGGCCCCTTCCACCTTGTGAAACGGGTGATCGGGCCGAAACTGGCGAGCCAGAGAAAACACCACCGCATCGGCAGTAAACGGTGTCCCATCGTGAAATTGCACGCCTTTACGCAGATGAAACGTCCAGGTCATCCGATCTTCCGACACCGACCAGGACTCGGCCAGCCCGGGGATGAGATCTGTACGCTCTTCTTCAAACGTTACCAGCGTCTCGTAAATATTATCGCAGACCTTAAACGACTCCCCGTCGTTTTCCAGCGCCGGATCCAGCCCCACCGAGTCCCCACCACGCCCATAAACCAGAACCTGCCCCTGTTGCTGATCGCAGGCAACCATCCACACCAGCCCCACCAAAATCAGTAGCCGAAGTCTCATCCAAAGTTCTCCATAGAAGAAGCGGTCAACAGAAACACGTTCCTGCTGACCGCCTGGATCAACCGCCAACCGGCCCTACTCCGCAAACGCCGCGTCAAAGGCCAGGCCCGAAGGCTCGAAATCTACGCTATTGACAAACGCACAGGCCTCCGCCGCACCGTGCTCACGGTCCATGCCGGAGTCTTCCCACTCGACGGACAAGGGCCCCCGATACCCGATATCGTTCAGCGCCCGGATAATCTCTTCAAAGTCCACGCTCCCGCGTCCCAAAGATCGAAAGTCCCAGGAACGATCCGGATCGCCAAAGTTGGTATGTCCGCCAAACACCCCTGCCCGAGTGGGGGTAACAGACAAATAAGCATCTTTCATATGTACGTGATAAATCCGATTGCTGAACTCTCGAATAAAGCCCACATAATCCACATTCTGATACACCAGATGGCTCGGATCGTAATTAAACCCGAACTCCCGCCGGTTCTTCAACGCCTTCAACGCACGGGCGGCCGATGCCACATCAAATGCAATTTCGGTCGGATGTACTTCCAGAGCAAATCGGACCTTATTGGCCTTAAACACATCCAGAATCGGGTTCCAGCGATCCGCAAACTCCTGAAATCCTGCATCGATCTGTGCAGGATCGACAGGCGGAAACGAATACAACAAATGCCAAATCGGAGATCCGGTAAACCCATTTACAACCTTCAAGCCCAGCGCTTTGGCCGCCTCGGCCGTCAGTTTCATCTCCTTGGCCGCCCGCCGCCGCACCTGATCGGGCTTGCCATTCCCCCACACATGGGGCGGCAAAATGGCCTCATGTCGCTCGTCGATCACATCACACACTGCCTGGCCGACCAGATGATTGCTAATCGCCCAGCACTTCAATCCATATTTCTCTAAAATTTCGTGCCGGCTCCGGCAATATTTATCACTTGAGGCCGCCTTCCGGACATCCAGGTGATCGCCCCAGCAGGCCAGCTCCAACCCGTCATAACCAAAATCGGCCGCCTTTTGGGCCAGCACCTCCAACGGCAAATCTGCCCACTGACCGCTAAACAATGTACATGGTCTTGCCATAATAACGCTCCTATTTTTGAACGATCAAACCCTTGGCACCTTTCGCCACCGTCCCGACTTTGCCGAATCGCTCACCGATTCCAGCACGGCCTGCACCTTTGTGCCTTCTGCAAAGTCCGGTGAGGCTTTTCGATTTTTAACAATCGCCTCAAAAAAGTCTCTGAACTCATGGGTAAAAGTATGTTCCCAACCGATAATGTGTCCGGGCGGCCACCAGGCGGCCATATAGGGATGGTCCCCTTCATTGACAATAATCTCACGGAAGCCCTGAATGTGCCCCTCGTCTTCTCGGGAATAGAACTGCAATTCGTTCATTTTTTCCAAATTAAAGGTGAGGCTCCCCTTACTCCCGTTGATCTCAAACCGATTAAAATTTCGCCGACCGGCTGCAAACCGTGTACACTCAAACGTCCCCAGAGCGCCGTTCTTAAACCGGGCCAAAAACATCGTGGCATCATCCACCGTCACATTCCCCATTTTCGCACCCTTCCCACCCCTGGCGCCGAGTGCCGAGTCGATCGCATCGGCAACCGGTCGTTTCTGGATAAAGGTGGCATCTGCACCCACAACGCTGTCGATATCTCCCACCAGGTGGAGGGCAAGGTCGATGATGTGGGCGTTCAAATCCCCGTGGGGACCGGAGCCGGCCAGCTCTTTCTGCAAGCGCCACACCAGCGGAAAATCCGGATCGATGATCCAGTCTTGAAGATACATGGCCCGCCAGTGAAAAATCCGCCCGATCCGCCCTTCGGCAATCAGTTGTTTGGCCAGCGCCACTGCCGGCACCCGGCGATAGTTAAAAGCGACCATCGTTTTCTTGCGAACTTTTTTGGCCACCTTCAGAATTTCCCGAGCTTCCTTCAAATTGTTGGCAAGCGGTTTTTCGCAAATCACATGTTTGCCCGCCTCCAGAGCTGCAATCGCCATGCGCAGATGCTCGTTTCCGGGCGTGCAAATATCAATCACATCGATATCGTCGCGAGCGACCACCTCTTCCCAGTCTGTAGAATACTCCTCCCAGCCGAATGTCTTTGCCGCCTCCTTCACCGCGCTTTCCGTGCGGCCGCAAATGACCTTCATCACCGGCTCCACACCGATCTCCGGAAAAGCAGCCGGCAACTGGCGAAACCCGTTGCTATGGGCCTTTCCCATAAAAGAATAGCCGATCATTCCGATATTAAACTGCCTGGCCATAGCCCCTCCTTTTTTCTATCCCAATCGTTCACCGTCATTCTGAACGGCCCAAATATATAAACTGACAACGATCTGTCAACGCTTTTGAGGTAAGATATTATTGGCAAGCGTTAATAATTTTTTTACTGCACGGTTCAGGACGGAGTGATTTCCAGCGCCTTATTGAGCGTGGTGGTGTCGCTATCGTATTCGATCTGGGTCAGTCAGAAAATATTATTGCTTGGTAGTTTTTGCGCATGTAACCATATTAAGATGAATGAACTCTCACACCCAAATACCCCCCCAAGTCTTGTTCCTGATATTTTGCCTTCTGATCCTGAACTCGGCGACCTCTGCTGACAATGGCGCTGTGGCGACTGCTGTGCCTATTTCGGGCATTACGGTGGATGGCGATTTGTCTGATTGGCCTGCATCGCTCAGGCAGTATCCCATTTCTTATCCTGAAAGAG
>JAPUJS010000426.1 GCA_027296045.1 bacterium
GGAAAATGTTCCACCACACGTTCGAAATACTTATCAACGCCCGCCGGATCCAGTCTTCCCAGAGCAAGGTGACACATAGCCAGATTGTACAGTGCCGCCTCATAGGTCTTGTCTATCGAGACAGCATCCCGAAACAGATTCCGCGCCCTTTGATTTTGCATATCCATCTTCAAAACCGCCAGCGCCCAGCCATTCCGGGCCTCCACAAAACGCTTGTTGTCCTTTAGGGCCTTTCGAAACAATCCTTCGGCTGTCTTCACATCGCTCTGCTCCAGCCGAAGATAGCCTAGAGCGCACTGTGCAACGCGATCTTCGGGATGCTTGGCCAGCACTGTTTCACAGATCCGGACCGCCTCAGAAACCTGCTGTGTATCCGGTGCGGTCGCCCCGGTATGGAACTGGATTGCAATCAAATCCCCCTGTTCGAAATAGGCATCCGAAACCGAGAAATGACCCTCCCCCAGGTGGTAGCCATAATAATACTTGAGCACAAGCGGATTGCGTCTGCCCCAAAACGCCCTCAGAAATGGGCCCTTCTCCGTCCGGGAAAGACCCCGGTAGACCGCAGCCGTGTCGGGACCGGACAGCGACGCAATGAGTTGCTCGGCAACCGTATCCTCCTGCGCCCCGAAGTGTTCCGAAAGGATATCGGATTGTGCCCAAAGTGTACCGATCAAACAAAAATAGGCCGCCAACCGGATCGTCCAGGCATAGATCCTGCTCCTCTTTTTCGATCGGTTGGCTCGCATCAACAAAACATGGGAAACAACCATCTTGGCCTCCTGCGCATATTCTATCGTCCAATGTAAAAAACACACCCATAGCTCGGGATCACGCACACAATGGAATCCCGGGTCTGCATTCGACAGCGTCGGGTTGTCTAATCGCCGATGGCGAAACGAATCTGTTTGCTTTCCCTTCCTACACAGTGATAAACAAAGCTTCACATCGCCAGCAAAGCCTCCCACTGCCCCGCATCCATCCACACGCCTTTTTCCATACTCTCCCGCCGGATTCGAAGCATCCCTTCACCGGGATAGCGAACATCCTCCTCGGGATTCAAAGGATGGGCCGTATGCACATCTTGCACAATCGCATTCACCGTCTCATGCAACACCTGCTCGCCCGCCAGCGACGTCACATCGATGGCAATATACACCTGAGACACCGCATACTCGGCCCCCTGCCGACCAATTTGATGCGTGGACTGCCCGCCTGAGATAATCGTTCCCATCGTATCCAAAACAATCGCCAGCGCCGAACCCTTCCAATACCCGATCGGCAGCGCCCGCCTGGATTCCAGAATCGCCCCCGGATCCAGCGTCAACTCCCCTTCGCTGTCGAACCCGCCTGCAAGCGGCAATTTCTTGCCCTGTCTTTTTAACACCTCCAGCTTCCCATTCGAATACTGGCTCATCGCCATATCCAGCAAAATATGCCCTTCCGCTTTTGGCACCGCGATCACCATCGGGTTGTTCCCAATCTTCACATCTGCCGATCCCCACGGCGGCATCAACGGTGTGGTATTTGTCCAGCAAATCCCGATACACCCTGCATCGGCGGCCTGAAGTCCATAGGCGCCTGCCCGCATCCAGTGATTGGTATTTTTCAATCCCACACACCCCATCCCGTGTTCCTTCGCAATCTCAATTGCCCGCCCCATACACCGATGTGCATTCACCAGCCCAATCCCCATCTTGCCGTCCCACCGCTCGATCACACCCAGGCTTTGCACGCACTCGGGCTCGGCATGAATGTCCAGTTGCTTTTTCTGGATACCTTCCACAAATCCCGGAAACCGATTTATCCCGTGCGAATACACCCCGTCCCGCTGATTCTCTGCAAACAGCCGCGCCACCAATTCCGCCCGGTCTTTCGAAAATCCGGCATTTGTCAAAATCCGATACAATTCCTCATACAACCGCTCAAACAGAACGCGTTCCATAAATCAGCACCTCACACGATCTTCAAACATCATTTGCATCGTTTTTCAGATCCGTCGGCAGCACAATCGTAAACGTGGTTCCTTTCCCCACCTCACTCTCGGCTCGGATCTCTCCCCGATGCTTCTGAATAATATTATAACGGATGGACAAACCCAACCCCGTACCGACACCCACCCCCTTGGTCGTAAACCGGTGTATGGTAACCATCCTGTAGATCGACCGATGCAAGATATTTGCATCCTTGGAAAAAGAAAACCGAAATATCGACTGATCCGGCGTACACAACAAAGGGCCGTATCTTCAAGATACGGCCCTTTGTGATGATTTCTCTCGGACAAATCAATTATGCGGCTTGCGAAATCGACCTGCCGCCAAAACTGTTGATCGCCTTCTCTGTCGTCCTAAACGTCTGAAACCGATCGAATAACTTGGTCAGCTTCAGAATCCGGTTCGACTGCTTCGAAAGTCCTGCCAGCAGAAGATCTCCTCCGGTTTGATGGAACACCGCCTGGCTTTGAATGAGCCATCCCAAAAGCCCTGCGCTAAAAATCTTCACCCTGGAAAAGTCCACCACCACCCGGTTGACATCCGACGCGCGCAGCCGTTGAATGCGTTGATAAAAAGAGCTCAAATCCGGCCGATACATCAGCATACCCTGCAAGGTCAATACGGTTACGCCATCGTGTGTCGTCTCGTCTATTGTCATTGGTTTCATCTGCATGGGGTCCTCCCGGGTAATAACCACTCTGGATTAATTTGCGTGACACGCGTTTGAAATGCAAGTGGCATACCAAAATTAAAATTCAAAACAAAACATTTATAAACAAATATTTATCGCCTAAAACAATCCTATATTCAAATCCATTATTGGTTATTCTCACCAACTTTAAAAGGTCAATTTAACCAACAACACCATAGATACAATTTTTCCATACGCGTGGAAAATTAGTTAAAAACCCAAAACAGGCGAAACAGAAATCTGTTCCACCTGTTAAATTTGCAATCTTGTGTCGGCCTATTCAAACTGCGGCAGAAATTCCCGATTCGCCGCCACCAATTCCTCCAATAACGGCCGGGCGTCCTCGGCATTTCTCACCAGAGGATCGGACACCATTGCCGAAAGCGCCTTTTCAAAGCTTCCCTCCAGGGCCGCGTCCACCGTTAACTCTTCCCGCACCGCGTGCGGCCGCACAATCGCCTCAATCGGCTCGGGCATCGGACTCACCAGCGGCCGATACCCGGTCGCATCCAGCACTCCCCGTGTTTCCACCACGGCCCCCTCCGGCAACTGAGGCACCTGCCCGATATTGGGCGCATTCAAATTATCTTCCACCGGGGGGCCTCCGTATAAGGCCGCAATCCAGGCCGCTACATCATCGCTGCTGTCCGGCAGTTGAAGCTCACCGGTCCCTTTTACCAGTTCCTCCAACCGTTTCTGTGCATCCACCTTCCCTTTCTCCCGATCCGCCACCGACGTGCGCACCAGCCCATGTTTGGCCATCGCATCTTCATCGTTCAAATACCCCGGCAAAAACTCAAACAAGTGCCGATCCCCAATCGCCGGCAGCGCCCCCAGATCCAACCCCACCCGAATCCCGCACCGCAACCGGGAAAGCCCGGCAAACGTCCCGTCTTGCTCCGCCGCTTCCGGGTCCAACGCCAGCCAGTCTTCCACCCCCATCTCTTTTAACTGCTCCATAGCCGGTCGACCGTTCACCACAAACTCCGTAAACCACGCACAGTGATCGATTCCCGTATTCACATACGAACAAGACGCAATGTCCACCCCGAAAAACTGCGCGAAATTTTTCGCCACATTCGGCACCCCGTGACACACCCCAACCGTGCGAACCGACGTCTCCCGATCCACCACCCGGGTCAGCGCCGACAATGGATTCGAACAATTCAACATCCACCCCCCCGGACAGTGCGTTTCCATCGCCCGGGCAAGGTTCAAAAACACCGGCACATTTCGCAACGACCGCGAAAGCCCTCCCGGCCCCACCGTATCGCCCACCATCTGATAAATCCCATACTTTTCCGGAATCTCCAGATCGTGCGCCATTGCCCGAAGCCCGCCCGTCGTAATTGTCACCACCACCGCATCGGCCCCCGAAAGCGCCTCCGTCTGATCGGTCGTCTGTATTATCCGAACATCGGCCCCCGAAAGCTCCCGATACTGCTGACAAAGCTGATAGGTCAACGCCAGCGTCTCAGGATTCACGTCGTAAAGCACCACTTCCGACCCGTTCAAAAAATCGTTCTGCAAAATATTGCCCACCAAACGGGGGGTCCAGGCAAAACTCCCACCACCAACCAGCACAATCTTTAGATTGGCCATAACGCTATTTCCCCACAGAACCGAAATACACTGCAAAATGCTGGGTCCCGTCAATGCCCAGCACACGATTCAATTCATCATCATTGAATGCCGCACTCGTACACACCCCGCATTCTACGGCCTGAGCGGCCAGATAAAGATTCTGCCCCACGTGTCCGGCGTCCAGGTGAATATACCGATATCCTCTGTCTCCATATCGCCACGTCGTCCGGAGTGCCACCGCCGTCCAGATAAACGTTAGCGCACTCGTCTGAATCAAATCCGGCTGAAGACACGTCTCGGCTATCCGATCCCCCATCCCATCCTCCAGATTCACCGGAAGCAAATGGTGCTGAAGCGCGATATACCGATACAATCCCGGCTCCAGATCCTCGACATGATTCACCACCAGATAGGTCTCAAACGGATGCCGGGCGCCGGCCGATGGAACCGTTCTGAACGTCTCTATCTGTTCCACTTCCTTCACCCCCTGCGTGCACCACAACAAAAATGCAACCTGTTCCAGCGTGAGCGATCCCTCTAAAAAATCCCGAACCGACTTACGCGCTTCAATCGCCGCCTTTAAATCCACCGCCGTCACCTCGATCTTGCTCGGATCGGGCAAGCCAATCACAGGAGCACCCGGGTGATGACCCAGTTGAATCGGCGGCGGCATCATTCCCTGGGCCTGTCCTGTGGGGTCCAGAAACTTGAACTGCGTCTTGCGCATAAACTCCTGTCCAACCTGCGGTTTTCGTTTTCGCTTCATCAAGCCTTCCTTATCAAAGGTTTCTCCGGACGTGTTTATCGAATCGGCACCCGCAATATAAACGTACTCCCCTTACCCACAACGCTCTCCACTTCAATCTCACCCTCGTGCTTCTGCATAATATTATAACTGATCGAAAGCCCCAATCCCGTGCCTACACCCACGCCGCTGGCCTTAAATCCCGGATCAAAAATTCGCTCCAAATTCTCCGGCGGGATGCCCCGTCCCGTATCCGAAATACGAACCACCACATTTCCCGCTTCCGTAAACGTCTCAATATGAATAATACCCTCTTCCTCGATGGCCTGGATTGCGTTGGACAACACATTCATAAACACCTGATTCAACTCGGCCGGATAGCAAAGAATTTCCGGAATCTCCCCGTATTCCTTCACCACCGAAATCCGATTTCCTAATTCGGGATACAGCAACGCCACCGTGCTTTCCAGGCCCGCTCCCAAATCCGCCTTCTGATAGGCCGCTTCATCCAGTCGGGCGAAATCCTTCAAATTTTGCACCACCCGATCAATCCGCCTCCCCGCCGCCATCACACTTCGATTGCTGTCTTTCAACACCCTCACCACCCGCTGAAATTGCGGATCGTCGGCGATACCCTTCTCATCTTTGTATTGCTCCAAAATGCCGATCAACCGCTCCAACCCCCGCCGCATCACATCCGTGGCCCCGTTGATGGCCCCAATCGGATTGTTGATCTCGTGCGCGATCCCGGCCACCAGATTGCCCAGGGCCGCCATCTTTTCCGACTGCACCAACTGCGCCTGTTTCTCCCGCAATTCCCGGGTCCTTTCCCGCACCCGTTCTTCCAGCTCATCAATCTGCTCGTCCCGGGTATCCCGACTTACATTCAGCGTCATCTGCGCTGGTGCTTCCGAACACACCTGATCCCGATCTACGGCCATCACCTCAAACACATAGGACCCGACCGACAGGCCCTGGTATTCCACCCGCCGCTCAAATGTATTTTGCCATTCCCGATCATATCCCTCCAACCGATATCGATAGGCCATTGCCTCTGGCCGCGTTTTGTAACTCACCCCGTGAAACTCAAAAGCCACCAGTCCAATACTGTCTGCAACCTCCAGTTCCGACAGCCGCTCATACCGCCGACCCGCCACTACGGCATCAATAAAAACCGGAGGCGGAAACGGTTTCCGAGGTCGATATCTCGAAATCCCTTTATCCGTGCCAAACCAGATCAGGCCGTTACGATCTTCCAGCATCGTCTGCCCGATATTGCCCACCAGACCATCCCTCGCAGTCAGGGTCATAAACGTCTGCCCATCATACCGACACACACCGCCACTGGTTCCGATCCAGATACACCCGTCACGATCCTGTTGGATAAACCAGATGCTATTGGAAGCCAGGCCGTTTTCGGTCGTAAAAGTCTCAAATTGCTCCCCGTCATACCGACTCACACCCCCACCACTGGTCCCAAACCAGATATACCCGTCACGATCCTGAAACATGGTTCGCACACTGTTGTCAACCAGACCATCTTTTTCGGTAAAAGATTCAAACCGTTCCCCATCATAGCGACTCACACCCCCAAAAGTTCCAATCCAGACGTGCCCGTCCCGGTCTTCAATCACAGACCGCACCCGATCGTGTATCAAACCGTCGTGCGTGGTCAACACTTCAAATCGCTCCCCGTCATAGCGGCTCACACCCCCTTCAAAACCGCCCAACCAAAAATTGCCCGACCGGTCTTGCACAATCGCCCACAACCGATCGTTGGCCAAACCGTCGGTTGCGGTGATAATCTCAAACCGTTTGCCATCATAAATACTGATGCCGCCATCCCATGTCCCAAACCAGAGATTCCCCGCCTGATCCTGAAAAATCGCAGTCACTGCATTGTCGGGCAAACCGTCTGTCATCGTAAACTGAGTCGCCGTCTGACCGTCAAAACAGATCAACCCGGCGCCGCTGGTCCCCATCCAGATGCGATCCTCGCGATCTTGAAAGAGGGAAAACACCCCGTTCCCCATCACATCCCCTTCCAACTGGAGTGACACAAGCGTCTCGCCGTCATAACGGCTCAATCCGCTGAAGGTTCCAAACCACAAATGCCCTTCCTGGTCCTGACAAATCGACCACACCCGATTGTTGGCCAGGCCGTCTTTCTCCGTAAAGGTCTCGAACCGCTCCCCATCATAACGGCTCGCACCGCCGAAGGTCCCGAACCAGAAATCCCCATCCCGATCCTGGAAAATCGAAATCACGCCGTTATTGGCCAGGCCGTCTTTCTCCGTAAAGGTCTCAAACCGCTCCCCATCATAACGGCTCACGCCACTGTTATAGGTCCCAAACCAGAGATCCCCGTCCCGATCCTGGAAAATCGACCGCACCCAGTTTTCCGGCAAACCATCTTCGGTGGTAAACGTCGTAAAGATCTGCCCGTTGTATCGACTCAATCCCTTTTCCGT
>JAPUJS010000427.1 GCA_027296045.1 bacterium
TTCCAGAAACAAGAAGTGCTGATCCGAAACCGGACCCACCTTCAAATCCACATCCTTCAGGCCTCAATGAAACGCAGCCTGGATGAAATCGACCGGATGCATCGAGAACACGAAGCCTTTCTCCGACACGAACTCAACAACCGCATCACCCCCATTCTGGGCTATACCGAAATGCTGTCCGCAACCGACGACGGGAGCCTGGGCGAGAAACGACTCCGATGGATTACGACCGTCCACAACAGCGCCCAGGAAATCTCGAACCTGGTCGACGCCCTGAAACAACTCCAGGACTTCGAAGCCGGTCGATCCGATCTCACCAAATCACCGGTCGACCTCGACAGCCTGATCCTGCGCGTGATCGACGATCTCAAAGCCGCTCACCAGCAGGCCGACATCCGGCTGGAAGATGCGCTGATCCACAAAGAAATACAGGTAGACGGCAATCTGATGATCGGCGTGTTTCACAACCTCATCAAAAACGCCATCGAACACGTCGCCGACCTGCCCGACGAAGCCGAACGGGAAGTCCGGGTCGTGCTGTCCAACCACGCAAACCAGGCCGTCATCCGCATCCACAACCGGGGCGAACCCATTCCAGAGGAAAAACTCGACTCTTTTTTTGAAAAATTTAACACGAGCAAAAAAGAAAAAGGCGGCACCGGTCTGGGCACCACCTACGCCTATCTGGTCACGACCGCCCACGGCGGAAAGATCGAGGTGGCATCTACCCCGGAAGAAGGCACCACCCTCACCGTTCAACTTCCCCTGGATTAGTTCGGGACGCGCGATCCCAGAACGCAGTTCCGCTTCGCTCCTTCAAGATGCGCCAAAATGAAGATTCGACAACAGAGGCTACACGGATGCCAGAGACTCTACGAGGTGTGGCAACGGGGCTTTTCGTTGCGGCAATCATGATCATACCTTCTCCATCAGATGCACAAGTTCCCGCTTTGGCAAGCGCAGGCGAGAAACGTCAGGACACCTATAGCAACATCCGCAGGAGCGACTATGTAGGTCCCGAAGTATGCGGCCAGTGTCACGAGAAAAACTACTCAGACTGGCAGAAGCACCCCCACAGCCGAATGAACATGCTCGCCAGCGATGAATCTGTCCTGGGTGACTTTTCCGGAGCCAGCCTTTCCTATGGGGGTCGTCGGGCGGTGTTTCGAAAACAGGAGGGTGCGTTCATCGTGGAGTATTTTCGCGGGGAGAAACGGATCCGAAAATTTAAAATTACCCGAACCATCGGCTGGCGCTACGAGCAGGACTACGTCGGGATTCAACTCCAGGGGCCAGAACCGCCGAACGATCTGCTCTACACCGATGAAACGCGTCTCAGATTTTCATACTCTCTCGAAAGGAAACGATGGCTTCCACAAAGTTACCTGGAACCTTCCGAGTACCCCGGATCAGAGTACAAAGACGACGGCACCCTGCGCCACGATCCGTTTGTTCCGGAACGCGTTTCTTTCAACAAGCGGTGCGCCTGGTGCCACAACACCTACCCCTATGACCTGCGATTTTATAAAATCCGCACCGAAGACGGCACCCTCTCCGGCTTTCCTCCGAGTCCTGGCGCTGAACCGGAAGTCGTAGAAGCACTCGCGAGGCAGGCAGGCGATCTCGAGATCTCGCACGAACAGGCGGTTCCCATAGATCGGCTTGTGACCGTCGGGATCAGCTGCGAAAGCTGTCATTTTGGGGGCCGGGAGCATGCCCTTGAAGACAAAGAAATCCGGTTCGTGCCCACACACCCGCTGCTTGCCAGATGGACACCGGACCACAAAAATGCCCGCAAAAATCCCGAGGTGGTAAACGCCATCTGCCGCCAATGCCACAGCTCGGGCGCAAACTCGCCGGACAACTGGCCAGATGGATCGGCGGGTGTCAACTCGATGGAGTCCATCGAACAGGATCGGGGAGGCTGTAAGAGCAAACTCCGGTGTACCCATTGCCACAACACCCATAGAGGAGGACCCGATGGGGGTGCACCAGACCGCAAGAAGCACCTATCTGCATGTGTAGATTGCCATCAGAAATTTCAGTTCGTAGGCGCTGAGAGTGCGCACAGCCACCACCTCCCGAGTCAGGCTTCCTGCCTCGACTGCCATATGCCGCGAATTGTCCAGGGTTTTGCCGTCTACAACCGAACACACCGAATCTCCTCGCCAACCGACGAAAATATCCTGACCACAGGCATGCCCAATGCGTGCAACCTGTGTCACCTTGACAAATCGCTGGCCTGGACGCGAAATGCCCTCGAAACACGATGGGGCAAAAGAATCGAGCTTCCCCGGGCTCTCCAACACCATCTTGGGAGAGCGTTCGAACGACCCATGGGTGAGGCGTGGCTCACCCACCCGTTTTCCCTGGCAGGGCTGGTTGCTGCCGGTGCCTATACGCGCTCGCCATTGGGGGGGAAAATACTTCCCCTCCTCTTGGTATTCCTGAATGAACCCAATGCTTATAATCGCCTGGGATTCCTCCAGAGTGTTGAGAAGATACTCGGTCGAAAGCTGAGTGAACAGGAGTTTTCCCTGACCGGTCTACCTGAAACCAGAAAAAAACAGGTCCAGGACTTGCTCAAACGATACGCACGTCGATGATTTCGGATATTTCGGCTCGTGCCCACTTACTCCCTCCCACCGAGGTTGTACCAGAGTCTCCCCATCCGCTTCAGTAAACTACCACCTACCCTGAACCAACACTTTACATGTCGCCCCAGACGTATTTATTTAAACCGAGCCTGGATGCAGGAACACAGCGAAATCTTGTACTCGTTTAAATCTAAAGCTTCCGATACAAAACATAAGCATCCACAAAACCCAACTCCCGATGCCGAAACACCTCCGGCAACGTCCCCACAATTTCAAACCCCAGACTCTCCCACAACTTCACGGCCCCGGTATTCGTGCTCACCACAAAATTAAACTGCATCGCCCGAAAACCCGCCCTTCGAGCTTCTTCCAGGGCGTGTTCTCCCATCGCCCGGCCCACCCCTCCACGTCGATTTTCCGGCGACACCATAAACGCCGCATTGGCCACGTGATCGCCCAACCCCGGCTGATTAGCTTTCAAAATATAGGTTCCCGCAATCCGACCATCTACCACGGCCACATATGTCGCCATCTGATCCGACATCCAGACCGACCGTGCATAGGCCTCGTCGCAATCCGGATCAAACACATAGGTGTCTCCCTTGTGCACAACCGCCCGAAAGATCGCCCAGATGCCCGGAAAATCGACCGCCTCCGCCTTTCGAATCTCAATTCCCATCCTGTTTCCTGAATATTTTTATTTTCCATTATTTATACATTCAATTTCCGCTTACAAATTCGATCCGGGCCCCGTGAGCAAGGCCCACATCTACCGTCTCGGCCTCTGCCAAACGCGTCGCAAGCCCAACCCGCCAGGGGCCCACGCCCCGTTCGGTCAGATGCTCCCGCACGGCCTCATCAGTCGGCGCTGACAGCACCACTCTCACTTGCCCACAAGAAAAACAAACAGTCCCTGAATCCAGCCGATTGGGCCTCACCCCGAGCAAAACCCCATAGCGACCAGCACTCACATCCAGATCTTTCACAGCCACCCCCACCTCCACAATCCCCAGGGCCCCGTTTTCGTGCTCCCGGATCTCCCCTTCCGGCACTCGCAGATGACGGGGCGTCACATCTCCGCATAAAAACGGCAAATCTCGCCCGTCTGGCAGGCCCATTTCCCACCGGACTTCCTGTCCATCGGGCCGCATTCGTCCCCCGGGCAGCGGCCCCTCATAATCCAGCCCATGCTCCCGAAGCACGTTCAGGTCCCGCTCTATATGCTCCGGCAGCACGGCATAATCTACCAGACCATCCGAAACCTGTGCCCTGGACAGCATCCGGGCTTCGTGCCGGGAAAGCCCCTCTTTTGGCATCCCCGCCCCGTAGGCGATCAACTCCAGATAACTCCCATCGGCAAAGCACACCAGTGCATTCCGGCTCCCCCACATCGGGTGCTCCCCACCTCTCACAACCGAAAACCCCAGCGCCTCATAATCCGCCATCGCACGATCAAGATCCGTTACTTTGATCACCACGTGGTCGATCTGAAATCGGCCTGTCATCTTCAAAATCCTTCCACCTAAGAGAGAAGGGTCAGGCGGCAGGGTTCTGCGGCCCTCTGCGATCCTGCTTCCCCCCCATTGCCCGATACAGCGCCACCTGTGCCGCCGCAATCTCCTCCGACGCCCGAAACGACCGCACCGGCCAATACCCAAATGCATCCCACACCCGAACCGTTGCGTCCAACAAACATTCTTGAGGCGGCCCCACCATCGGGAACGTCCCCACATCTCGCCGACACTCCGCACTCACCGAAAGCACATTGTCATACTTCTGCGGACCCACAATACAACTCCCGCCTCCGCCATTTACCCGCACATAAAATGCGTGAGACGTCGACGTTATCCGGCCGGATCCCTTCTCAAACACATCTACGCTCCCACCGACCCGACCCCCATTGGAGGGGTGAATCACCACCC
>JAPUJS010000428.1 GCA_027296045.1 bacterium
GAGAATCTCGACACAGAAGAACCAACAGAACCAACAGAACCAACAGAAGAAACGGAAGAAACAGAAGAGGAAGGCGACCTCGACGCACTCCTCGAAGACCTCGACACAACAGAACCAACAGAAGAAGAAACAGAAGAGGAAGGGGACCTCGATGCACTTCTCGAAGACCTCGATACGGATATCAGCGAAAAATCAGAAACCGAGGCTAGAGCAGAAGACCTGGAAACCCTGCTCGACGATCTCGATACCGACGACACGACGGACGATGCACAGGGGGATCTTGATGCGCTCCTCGATGACCTGGATGTAGGCGAAGAAGCGACCGAAGAAACAGACCTCGACGCACTTCTGGATGACCTGGATACCGATATGGATGAGGACCCGGAAGTCCTGCCCGAGGATGACCTGGACACCCTGCTTGGAGAAGATCTGAATATCGGTGTAGAAGACGAAGTCGCCCAAATCCTCGCCACAGGGGAACCTTCTGATACTTCTAACAATATCTTAGAAGATTTTAAATCTGTTCAGGAAAGCATCTTACACGATCCGGAAGCTCCCGACGATTGGGAATCGGCAACCTTGCTGCTGATCGACGACAATCCGGATAATCGAAATCTGTTTAAAGACACCCTGAGCGGGTATAAATTTATCGAAGTAGAAAACAGCTACCAGGTCATGGACATACTACAGGACGGAGAGGTAGGTCTGGTTCTCTTAAACCTGGACATTCAAACCGAAGATGCGCTGGATATCCTGGAAGAAACCCTGGCCGATCCCGACCTGCCTAACCTGCCCGTCATTGTCAGCAGCGAGCATACCGATCGAATTGAAAAAGCCCTTCGTCTGGGTGCCACCGACTATTTGATGCGTCCCCTCGGCGTAATGGACCTGGAATTTCAGGTACCCCAGAAAGTGGCCAATCAGCTCAAACTCCGAAAGGCCGAGCATCTGCTTGCCGGTGGCGGTGAAAGCATCGCCACTCTTGATCTGCCTCCCTCACCTGACGATGATGATCTCCTGACTGGAGACCTGGATGACGATGATTTCCTGATCGGAGATCCCGATGAAAAAGATTTCTTACTGGACGATGATGACGAGCTCTTGCCCGAAGACATTCTGGCGGGCGTTGTCTCTCCATCGAAAAAAGACGACCCTCTGATCCCAATGAGCGATCAGCGACGTCTGCTCCAAGATCGCCGGGAAGGTCGCACTGTCCAATCTCGTCTTCCTCTCTTCTTGGGGATTGCTCTCCTCATTGTTGCTGCCGTCGGCCTGATTTTTAACTATGCCGACGATGTGATCGAGTGGGTGCAACAACCCACCGCCAAACCGCCAGCACCCAGGCCCTTGCCGGTTCTCAAACCCCCGACCGTTCCACAAAAGGAATACGCTACAGCCCGTAAACAGGCCGAGCGTCCAAACACCTACGAACGCCAGGGCGAAATCGTCAAAACACGCATCCGACGAACCGTCCAAGACCTTGCCACAAACGGAGGCACCTGGTGGTCGCCCTGGAAAATTATGCGTGAATCGGGCGCATCGGTGGGTCAACTCATTCGAGAGCGTACCTCCTCCGATATTCTGGACGCCTTTGGCATGAGCCAGGCTGTTCTGGAAACCGGATTGCAAAGTGAAAGAACGCTGGACTACCTTGCCAGCGTCGGATTTGACCTGCATGGCAAAACGGCCGACGAACTCACAGCTCGCGAAACCTTCGAACTGCTTTCTGCCCGAGAAATCAAAGGCACGGAACAGATCATCAACATTTTGTCCAATCTGACCGACAAACTGGTTGCCGAACGAACGGAAAAGGCGCGGCAAAAAACCAAGAAAACAGGCGGCCAGGCCATGCTGCACAGTCCAGTATTTGCGCCAGGAGATCGCGACCAGACGGTGTGTATCCAAACCGCTGAACAGATCAAACATCCTGTTTTGGGAAGCGCCCCTGAAATTCGGGGCAATCCACCTGTTCCAATCCCCCCCCTCATCACATAGCAAAGCTATTCCAAAACCAAAAGAGGCGCTGGATTTCGATCCAGTGCCTCTTTTTCTCTCCGTCAATCAGATTTCGATCCAGACCCGCTGATTCTCATTGTCGACCCACCCGTCCCATGCTATTTTAGTCCAGCGCGTACCGACCCGATTCAGTAAGGAGATTCAATGAGAATCGATGCCATTTCCATTTCCGTCTTTGAATTGCCCAACAATACCAACCGCTTCAACCTGGTCGAGAAAGGCACGGGGGCCAACCGCCGCTGGGATAGAGCGAGACACCCGTCTGCCAGGGCGCATATTCACCTGCTCCACGTACGCACCGACGAGGGCATCGAGGGCGTCTGCACCGTGGGCGACGCACGCTACACCACCATGCGTCCTGAAGATCTCGAACAGCTCCGTATCCTCACCATTGGGGAAGACCCCTTTGACCGGGAACGCCTTATCACCAAGGTCCAAACCGCCACCCGTGGCATGTTCACCATGTACGGCTGGTTTGGCGCCTTCGACAATTGCCTGTGGGACATCGCCGGCAAAGTCGCCGGGCTTCCCGTCTACGCCCTGCTTGGCCGCACCCGTTCCAGTGCCCCCTGCTACTACAACTTCGGTGGGCCCACCAAAGAAGCGGCCGCCGAAGATGCGATCAAAGCCGTCAACCTGGGCTTCCCTGCCGTGAAAGATCACTTCAAGCAATCGGCCAACGAAAACATCGCCTGGTTCAAAGCCTCCCGCGAAGCAGTCGGCCTCGATATCGACCTCCTCCACGACGCCGCAGGCGCCCCCTATACCTTTGCAGAGGCCCTGCGAGTTGGCCGTGCCCTCGACGAATACCACTATCGCTGGTTCGAAGAGCCGCTTTCCGACCGCGACCAGATCCAACTGCAAAAACTCTGCGACGCCCTCGACGTCCCCATCCTGGCTCCCGAAACCCTGATGAACGACATCGAACTCAGTGCCGTCTGGCTCATCTCCGGTGCCACCGATGCCCTCCGGGCAAACGCCCGACTGGGCACCACCTCGCTCATGAAACTGGCCCATCTGTGTGAGCTTCACCGCACCACGGTCGAACTCAACGGCCCCGGCGGCCTTTTTGGCCTGGTCCATGCCCACCTGGTATGTGCCATCCCCAACACCAGCTACTACGAATATTTTCCCAACGGCTCCCGCGACGAACGCGGCAAAGAAATCGGGTTGACCAATCCCCCGGTGCCCCTAAACGGCTCTATCACCCCACCGGACACTCCGGGTTGGGGCGCCGATTGGGATTGGGATTACTTCAAAAAAAAACGGATTGCAGAACTGTAAACCACACGGAGACTTACGACTGGTGGGAGGGCCTGGATTGGGTCGAAGAGGAAGGCTATACCACACACCTGATCACCCAACACTCGGTCCAGTTCATCAAAGACAACAAAGACCGCCCCTTCTGCCTCTACGTCGCCCACGAAGCCGTGCACAATCCGCTTCAGGGGCCCGACGATCCGGCCATCCGGGGCCCGAAAAAAGAAGACTTTACACCCGACGATCCGGATGAAACCTACTGCCAGATGATGAAAGCCATGGACGACAGCCTGGGCGACATCCTAGCCACCGTGCGGGAGTCCGGCATTGCCGAAAAAACCCTGGTCATCTTTTTTTCGGACAACGGAGGTACGCCCCGAAACCCACTTTCTAACGCCCCGTTAAGGGGCCACAAAGGCACGGTCTGGGAAGGCGGGCACCGGGTTCCTGCCATTGCCTGGTGGCCCGGAAAAATCCGGCCCGGCACCATCACTGACCAGCTCGGCATTAGCCTGGACCTGATGCCCACGATGCTCGATCTGGCCGGTGCATCGACCCCGGACGGCCACACATTTGACGGAACCAGCCTCAAATCACTCCTGCTGGATGGCAACGATCTCGGATCTCGCCAGCTTTTCTGGAACGGCAAGGCCATGCGTGACGACACCTGGAAGCTTGTGATCGACAACGAGACTCCCCAACTCTTTGACCTGGCTCACGACATTGGAGAAACAAATAATCTGGCCGATCAACATCCCGAGCGGGTTCAAACCATGGTCCAAGCCATCGATGCGTGGAAAGAAGACGTAAAACAGACCTGACCCTTCTGTCACAAACCCGATTCTCAACCCAAAATCCCGGTAGGGATTTCTTACCGGGCTTTTGGGTTGGACTTTATATGGCAAAACGCCTCCTGCCATCGGTTGAACCTTGTTGTGCATCTTTTTGCACCACTTGCACCGCTGTAAGGAAAACACATGTCGTCGGAAACTTCGCTCCACATCCTAATCGTTGACGATGAAGACATCATACACCGAACGCTGGGGATGTTTCTGGAGGAACTCGGACACACCATCGATGGGGCCTGGAACGGCATCTCCGCCCTCGAGGCCATTGAAGCCAACAACTATGATCTGGCACTGGTCGATTTGCGCATGCCCGGCATGGACGGCCTGGTCTTGCTGGAGAGGGTGCGCGAGGTCCGCCCCAACCTTCCAACCGTGGTCATGACCGGCCACGGAGACCCGGCTATGGCCGAAAGGGCTGCAGAACTGGGCGCCCTGGACTTTCTCACCAAGCCTGTCGGCCTGATGGACCTGATGGACCTCCTCGAAAAGATCGCCCGCCCGAAAAACCAGGCATAAAACCCCTTAAGGAGATCGCCCGATGGATACCAGCCAACCCAACGTCCTGCTCATTCTGACCGACCAGCAACCCGTCTCCACCCTCGGCTGCTACGGCAATCCCTTTGTGCAAACCCCGGCGCAGGACCGGATCGCCAAAGACGGCATGCGCTTCGACAACTTCTACATCGCCGCCTTCCCCTGCACCCCCTCCCGCGCCACCCTTGTCACAGGTCGATATACGCATCACCACGGCGTTGTAACCAACGATGTCGAACTGGATGACGCCCTGCCCTCTCTCGGCAACACCTTTCGGGACGCAGGTTATAACACCGCCTGGATTGGCAAGTGGCACCTGGGTGGTCAGATGTACCGCGGCGTCGAAGGCCCGCCCTTCAACAATACCTGGATCCGAAAACGCCTGGACAATGACACCGACTTTGAATTCGAGCAAGTTGCAGGCGGCACCGGCGAAGACGAATCTCGAAGCGGCTTCGACCACTGGATCGGCGGCTGGAAACACTTCAAGTCCTATTTGCAAACCACCGATCTTCCAGAGGAAGTCAAAGAACACCCCCGCGTGGGCAACCACAACGCCGCTCCCAGCGCTCCCGACCGAGAACACAGTGTGAGTCGCCTGGGCGAAAACCACCATATGGCCCATTTCTTTGCCGATGAAACCATCCAGTTTCTGAACACCCAGAAAGATCAGGACAGCCCCTTCTGTTCTGTGCTTTCCTTCTACGGCCCCCACCTGCCTGTCTGTCCACCCAAACCCTGGGACGAATTCATTCCCCTCGATCAGGTCGAACTGCCCCCCAACTTTGACGCTCCGATGGACAACAAACCCGCCTTCCAATCCAGCCAGGAACGTATCTTTGTGCGAAACACCTGGAGCCGGGAAGAGATCCGCGACTATATCCGCCGTTACTGGGGCTACGTATCCTACATCGACGTTCAGATCCAGCGCGTCCTCGATGCCCTCAAAGCCAACGGCCAGGAAGACAACACCATTGTCGTCTTCACCTCCGATCACGGCGACATGATCGGCCAATTTGGCATGGTCTACAAACTCACCTACTGCGGATACGACACCTTAATGAAAGTCCCCTTCATGATCCGCTGGCCAAACCACATTCCTGCCGAAACCGTCAACGCCTCGCTGGCCAGCAGCGTCGACCTCATGCCCACCCTCCTGGATCTGGCCGGCGTATCCGTTCCCGAAGGCGTGGATGGTGCCAGCATGGCCGATGTCCTGACCCAGAAATCGGACACCGTCCGTGAAGAAATCTTCACCGACCTCATGAATCGGGGCATCATGCTCCGCCAGGGCGATTGGAAATTTGTGCTCAACTGGAAGCCCTCAACAGGGGACTGGCGCCGTCCGGATGTGACCACAGCAGGAGAAGGCAACCGGGAACGGGATGAACTTTATCACCTGGCTGACGATCCCCACGAAATCCACAACCTCGCCTACCGGGAAGGCCACGCCGATCGTGTTGAAACCATGAAAAACCGCATCCTGACCTGGCTGGACGAGACCGGTCACCCCTATCTTTCTACAATCCGCGACCTATCCGCGCTGGCACCTTCAGAATAGCGAGAACAAAAAACGCGCCAAAACAGTCCATAAAGGCGGTTTGCACACACGCATCCCCGATTCGTCAACCGAAAAGCACGCCTGATCTTCGCGAAATAGAAGTTTACACACCCTTTTTCTTTATATATATTATATAGATTTCCATCCATTCTAAATAATCTACTAGTTTATTTGTTTTCAATAAGTTAGATCACTCATAAACCACTCTTCAAGGAGGAACGCCATGTTCAGATTCGCCCTCCACTGCATCCTGGCAATATGCCTCGGCGCGATGTTTATCGTCCCCGATGCCGATGCAGGAAAAATCAAACTGCCCTACAAAAAGGCCGGCCTCAACAAAAAACAGGCCGCCGCTCACCTTTTGGAACGCTTCGCCTTTGGCGCTCGACCGGGCGAGGTCAACCGGGTTGCCAAAATGGGCCCCGAAAAGTGGCTGGCCCAGCAGCTCGAAGGCACCCTGCCCGACGCCCAGCTTGAAAAACGGCTCAAAGCCTTTCCGGCCGTGGCCATGACCACCGCAGAAATTGTTGCCACACACCCCAAAAACGGATACCTGCGCAAAGAAATGAGCAAAGCCGGGATCCTCGACGTCGAAAAGATGAAGAAAAAAGAAATCAATAACAAAATGAAGGCCTACCGGAAAGAGAAAGGCCTGCGCACCCTCGGCCAGCTCACCAACCAGGATCTGCCGGGCCAGAAACTCGTCCGGGCGGTCTACAGCGAAAACCAGCTTCGCGAAGTCCTCACCGACTTCTGGTTCAACCACTTTAATGTCACCATTCGGGACGGTGCTGCCCGGCACTTTGTCCTGTCATACGAACAGGACGCCATCCGCTCCAATGCCCTCGGCCAGTTCCGCACCCTCCTGGGTGCCACGGCCAAGCATCCGGCCATGCTCCACTACCTGGACAACACCCAATCGCGTGCCCCCCAACAAAATCAGCAGAACCAGCGTAGAAATCGAAACCAACAGAATCAAACGATGGCCGCCGACAATGAGATGGGCGGCGAAATGGGCGGCGAAATGGCCTCGGGCAAAAAGCCGGGTCAAAAAGCGGCTATCCCCAAGCCACCCCCCAAGCGTCAAAAGCGAGGTCTCAATGAAAACTACGCTCGGGAACTGATGGAACTGCACACCCTGGGCGTGGATGGCGGTTATACACAAAAAGACGTGGTCGAAGTCGCCCGCGCCTTAACCGGTTGGGGTGCCTTCCCGGTGGGGAACAAAAGCATCCTCAAAAATATGAAGCGCAATCCCCAAAACTTCGTCCATGAAGGCGATTTTCTCTATCGTCGGTTCTGGCACGATCGGAAAGCAAAGGTCATCCTGGGTGAAACATTCCCGGCCGGTGGTGGGGTCGAAGAAGGCGAGCGCGTCCTCAACATGCTCGCCAAACATCCTTCCACAGCACGCTTCATCTCCACCAAACTCGCCCGGCGCTTTGTCTCCGACAAACCCTCCGAGACCTTGATCAACCACCTGTCCGACACCTTCACCAAAACCCGTGGCGACATCAAGGCGATGATGATCACGCTCGCCCAGTCTCCCGAATTCTGGGCCGAAGCCAAAACCCGGTCCAAGCTCAAATCGCCCTTTACCCTGGCTTCCAGCGCCCTGCGCGCCCTGGAAGCCGACGTTAAAAACCCGCGTCCGACCCTCAACTGGATTACGCGAATGGGCGAGCCGCTCTACCGTTATCTCCCGCCCACTGGCTTCCCGGACTATGCCGAATCGTGGGCCAACACCGGCACCCTGGTCACCCGAATGAACTTCGGAATCGGCCTGGTCACCGGACGCATCGGGGGCGTTGTGATCAACCTGCCGACAAAAGGCAAAAATAACTCGACCAACGAACTTTTGAAAACCTATTCCAAAATCCTGCTCCCCGAACAGGAGGCCAAGGACACGCTCAACCAGGTAAAAATCACGGTTCCGGAAAACGCCCAGAAGAAAGATGTTCAGGTGATCGCCCTCCTGCTCGGCTCACCCGAATTTCAGTATCATTAAAATAAAAGGTGCTGGGTAGAAAATATCGAACGCTTATCAATAAGGAGTACCAAGCCATGTGGACACGTAGAGCCTTCATGAAAGGCAGTGGGGTGGCCCTCTTTTCGCTTTCCTTTGGAGGCACGCCGCTCTTTCTGAGCCGGGCGGCCGACGCGGCACATCACGCAGGGGCGAACCACCGCCGCAAAATTTTGGTCACCATCTTTCAGCGGGGGGCCATGGACGGCTTGATGGCCGTCACGCCCTATAACGATCCTGAACTGCCAGGTTTTCGCCCGCAATTGTTCATGCAGCCGGGTCAGGCAAAAGACAGCCCCATCGACCTGGACGGGCATTATGCCTTCCACCCTGCCTTCACGCCTATGGTCGACTACTTCAAAGAAGGCCGCCTGGCCATCGTGCACGGCGTGGGTTCTCCCGAGCCCACCCGCTCCCACTTTGATGCCCAGGACTATATGGAAAACGGTACCCCAGGCGTAAAAAGCACCCGTTCGGGCTGGCTCAATCGAGCTGTGGGCCTGCTCGGCCACGAAGGCACCCCCTTCCGGGCCGTCTCGATGACCCAGGCCCTGCCGCGATCTTTCTACGGAAGTGCTCCGGCCCTGGCCATTGCCAATCTGCGCGATTTTGGCATCCGGGCACCCGGTGACAACCAGTCCAAAGAGCGCGTAGAAGCTGGGTTTGAACACCTCTATCAGATGGCCTCCAAAAATCTGCTCAAGCGCGTGGCCAACGAAAGCTTCGACGCCATCGACATGATGGCCAAAATCGACGTGCTAAACTACAAGCCCGCCAAAGGCGCCAAATATCCCAACAACTCGCCTCTGGGCAATCGTCTCAGGCAAATCGCTCAGCTCGTCAAGGCCGAAGTGGGTCTGGAAGTCGCCTTCACCGAAACCGGCGGCTGGGACACCCACGTCCAGCAGGGCACCACCGTCGGTTCTTTTTCACGCCGAGCCACCGATCTATCAAAAGCCATCAATGCCTTCTGGACCGATCTGGGCCCCTATCAAGACGACGTCGTCCTGATAACCATGACCGAATTCGGCCGCACCGTCCGCCAAAACGGCTCCAGGGGCACCGATCACGGCCGCGGATCCTGCCTCTTTGTGTTAGGAAACAGTGTAGACGGCGGAAAAGTCCACGGCACCGTGCCCGTCCTGGCCACCGAGAACCTGGCCGACGGCCGCGACCTGCCCGTCACCACCGACTTCCGATCCGTCTTTTCTGAAGTCGCTGGCAAGCACCTCAACATCAAGCCCGAAGACGATGCCAAACTCTTCCCGGGCTGGACAGGCCAAAGACTGCCGCTGATCAAGTCATAAAGCAAAACAATCAGGTCTTCAAAGAGAATCTCGGATATCCGTTGGGATATCCGAGATTCTTGTTTTCACCCAACGCCCGCCCCTTTCTCCGTCGGGTTCCGAGTTTTCTACAACCCGAAACCCGAACACCTCAGAGGACCCCACGGCATCGCCTTCCCCAACATGAAATGCCACCTCACCGACCACGGCACCGGCGTGATGCTCATTCTGCGCGGCCCCAAATTTACAGGAGGCAAAGTCCTCGACGCCCTGGTCAGCCACGTGGATCTCTCCCACCAAAAACCAGCTCTATCCGGCCCGAGAATACCTGGGATTCTAATCCAACCTCCGTTTCAGATCCTTAATCAGGAGACAAACTACCGATGAACATCGTTTTCATTATGACCGACACCCAGAACAAATCCATGGTCGGAGCCTACGGTCAACCATCGGTTGACACCCCAAACCTCGACCGCCTGGCCGAAACCGGCATCCGCTTCGACCGCGCCTATACCGCCTGCCCGGTCTGCACACCCGCCCGAGGTGCGATCTTTTCAGGACTACATCCCCAGATCAACGGCGCCTGGTGCAACAACATCACCCCCCACGCCAACATCCCCTTGATGGGCACCCTGTTCCAGGAACGCGGCTACCGCGCAGGGTATACGGGAAAATGGCACCTGGAAGGCGCCGGATATTTCGGCAATGGAATCCCCGACGGCGGCTTTGAACCCGACTGGTGGTATGACGGCAAATGCTATGGCGACGACATCGGACCCGACCTGTTCAGCCAGTATAGAACCTGCAAAACAGCCGACGAGCTGAGAGCCGCCGGTTTCACAGAAGCCAATATCTGGGGCCACCGGGTCGCCGACCGGGCCATCGATTTCCTCCAAACCATCAGAAGCGACCCGTTTGTCCTGGTCGTCTCCTTCGACGAACCCCACGGCCCCTTTGTCACCCCCCCGGAATACTGGGAACAGTTTCCTCCCGAAAACATTCCCAAACCGCCCAACTACAACGCCCCGGTCGACAACAAACCCGAACTCCAACAGATTCATCACCGACAAAACGGGGCACCTTCCTGGCCAGCTTTCCAGGCTACCAAACAACGTCATTTCGCCTGCAACAGCTATATCGACCGGGAAATTGGACGGGTCATCGACACCGCCACCCACAACGACGACACCGCAATCATCTACACCTCCGATCACGGCGATATGAACGGCGCCCACGGCCTGCGCAGCAAAGGCCCGATGATGTATGAAGAGATCTGCAACATCCCGCTCATCGTGCGCCTGCCAGACGGCCCTTCCGGCGCTGTGAGCAATGCCCTGGTCAGCCATCTGGATCTCTTGCCCACCATGTTAGACCTGGCCGGGAAAGACATTCCCAAAAATCTCCACGGCAAAAGCCTCGCACCCGTCCTGAACGATCCCAACGCCCGGGTGAATGACCACATCATGATCAATTTCAACCGGTTTGCGATCAACCACCACCAGTATGGCGCCTTCTACCCCATCCGCTGTCTCACCGACGGACGCTACAAACTGGCCGTCAACCTCTTCGACACCGACGAACTCTACGACCTGGAAACAGACCCGTACGAAACCACCAATCGAATCGACGACGAAGCCCTCCAAGAAATCCGCAACGACCTCCACGCCCGTCTACTCGATGAGATGGATCAAATCCGCGACCCCTTCCGAACCTTCCATTGGGGAGACCGACCGTGGAACAAAATTCGGGAGCCCTATTACTGGGCGGAGAACAGAAACATCGGTGGTTGACTTCTCCCACGGATAATGCGTTTCGAGAAATTAATAATGACCGCCTTCTCGTGCGGTTTTCTTACTCAGCAGAGCATGTAAAGAAGATCAGAACCATTCCTGGCCGGAAGTGGGATCCTAAAATCAAATGCTGGAGTCTGCCTTACAAGCCGAACATGCTACAGATCCTTCGGACACTTTTTAAATACGAAAAGATAGATGTTGACCCAGGCGTGCAGTCTAAGAAACTCAGTCCTCGCAGCAGCGGGTCTGAATCCAGAAAACTTCCTGAACCCTTTCAGGAAACACTGACTTTGCTAAACAAAGCCTTCAAGTTGGAACGATACAGCCAGAAAACCCAGAAGGCATATCGGTTACACATCAGAGCATTTCTGAAATACGTCCCCAAAAAGCTGATTGGCCGCTATCCAAATACCCACCCGTCCCAGATGTTGTCCGGAGTCGGTAGAATGTCCTCGTGGAAGTTTCGTGTATCGACCCACCACTGGTGATTCGGTCCGGGTCCGTTTACCAGGTCGTCGAAAAAGGTAAGGTCTTCTCGTTGGTAATCACACGGGACGATGAGGCGTAGGACGGGTCGTTCGTGGTCGGCAGAGTGATTGATGCCACCTGAGTGCAGTAATCGGGGATGCCAGAAAATGACGTCTCCCGCATTGCCTGGAAATTCCACCGGGGTGATGTCCCTCAGCGCACCGTCACGGGCACGGCTGTATGCCTCGGCGCGATCGGGGCCGACGGGGCCCTGGACAGTGTCGCAGTGCGGATGCACAATGTGATGGGATCCGGGCCAGATTGTGAAGCCGCCACAGTGCGGGGGCACCTCGTCCACGAGAACCATTGCAGACAACTGTGCCGCCGTTTGGTCCGCGTGAGGGCTCAACCGCCCCTCTGAGCCGGATGGCTTCGGAAACACGCCGTAGACCCCGCGCACACGTTGAGTACGCTTGATCGGCTCGCCGATGAATAACGACACCATCTTCTGCATGCTCGGGTGGTGGGCGATTTTGTCGATGAGAAACGGCTCCGTGCCGATACCGCCGCGAGAGCGCATCTTCCAGCTGCCGCCCGCGAACAATCCTGCCTTTTCCGCATCCTCTTCCGTCCACTGCCCGTGTGGCGCGTCGAGCCAGGTTCGCGAATCGTCGCGCTTGAGAATCTCACGCGGCACATTTTCCCATACGTAATCGACGATGCGCTCGAACGTTCGGTTCTCGTCCAGGAACCCACGCTTCACGATGAAGCCGTAGTCTTTGAAGAACGCGACTTCCGCTTTGCTGAGCGTTGGCTCTCCGTTCGTAAAGTCAGGATCGACGAACACATGGGGGTCACGGATGACTACGTCTTCGGCAATTCTCGGCGTGGTGGCACGCCTCGTGTTGTTGTCTCTCATGTCTCCCTTTCTACAGCACAAACTTGACGTAAATGATGTACCCCGCGAGCGCGATCATTGTGGCAAAGCACACCCACAAGATGAGGTCCGATTTCCATCTGCCGCGTCTGATACGCCGTCCACTTGCTCCATCGAAATTGCATGGATGATTCCTTTGTTTTATCTTTGTCAGTCTTTGAGTGCTTCGGCCTGCTTCGATTCGGGCATGAGCTGCATCAGTTCGATGCGCACCCCGTCGGGATCGACGATGAAATACTGCTTGCATTTGCTGCGTCCGGTTCGGATGCCATCGGGATCGACATCGAGGCCTTTGCTTTTGAGATCGTGGACCGTGGTTTCGATATCGTCTACCCAGAGGCAGAGGTGTTTGAAACCCGATGCGTTTTTGGGGATGTCGGCCTGGTCGCCGCCATTGGTGAAGAGTTCAATAAAATCGTCGCTGCCGGTTTTGACGTAGACCATCCAGAGGCTGCCGTCGTCATTGTTCATGCGAAAGGCTTCGGGCAGGCCGAGGATGCGGGTGTAAAAGTCGAGGGATTGGTCGATGTCTTTGCAGGTGATGGCGAAATGGCCAATACCGGTGATCATACGTGTCTCCTTGGGTGATGTTGCTCAGGATAGAAACCGTTCTGTGAAAGCTTGTTTGGTTTTTTGTAGAATTTCATCTGGTAATTTCTGACCGTCGGAGATAAGAACGTTGGCGGCGAGGTGATCGGGGTTGGTGGTGCCAACGATAGCGGTGCTGACGTCGGGATGTGACAGGGTGAAACGCAGAGCGAATTCGATGAGGGGCATGTCGCCTGCTAATTCGGCAAGGGGGAAGGTCTGCACCCGTTCCCAGGGACCGGCCATCATGGCTTTTTCGGGTTTTTCGGTGCGTTGCCAGACGGCGTTGGAGATGGGGCGTTTGATAATGGTGCCCATCTGACGGTCGCGCAGGGTGGGAAAGAGGATCGCGTCGGCTTCTTGATAGAGGATGTTGTAAGTAAATTCCTGGGTGTCGAGTGGCCATTCGGCTGCGGCGCGTGCGCCTTTGGAGCCGTCCTGAGAAATACCCACAAAACGGGTCCAGCCTTTGTGTTTGGCTTCGAGCAGAGCTTCAAAGGCGGCCTTTGTGTCATCCGTATCGCCGGGTACGCCGTGAAACTGGACGATGTCGATGATGTCCATATTGAGTTTTTTACGGCTGGTGTCGATCGTTTTGAGAATGCCGTCGGGTGTGTAGTCTTTGACCGTTTTGCGCGTGCCGTTTTCAGTGACTTGATAGTCGCCGCATTTAGTAGCAAGGGTGAATTCGTCTTTGCGATGCGAAATATATTCGCCGATGCGGGCTTCACTGTCGCCGTACATAGCGGCCGTATCGATAAACGTGATGCCCAGATCCAGGGCCTGGTTCAACACGGTTTCGACCTGTTTACCGGGAAGTTCGGGATTGCCGATTTGTGCAGCGCCGAAGCCGATTTCGGAGACCGTGAGGCCGGTTCTGCCGAGGGGGCGTTGTTGCATGGTCGCGTCCTTTCTGTGTGTTGTTTGAATGCAATAAAGTATAATAATCTATTTCTTCAGACAAGACATTTGCCTTGTCAGTTACCAATCTCATTTCTATATTGAGCCTGCACTATTCATGATCTGGGGAGATGACGACATAGGCATGTGGACTACGGTGATCAATGATTAACTTGCAGACCTCATGGACGAGCCCGTGAGTGCCTCATTTCCAAAACATTTTAAAATAGGAGAACAGTATGCCGACGTATTCTCTCAACCACATTCACCACGAATCAAAGGATGTCCATGCCGCTGCTGAGTGGTACAAAAAACTGTTTGACGCCGCATTGGATGAACCTTTCGAGCGCGACGGAGCAACCTGGATCCGCGCCCATATCGGAAACGTGACCGTGACCATCACCGATCGAGACTTCAGCGACATGGAATTGGTCCGGTATCAGGGATACGACCATCTCGCGCTCAGCACAGACGATTTTGACGGCTCACTGGCACGCATCAAAGAAGTCGGTGCCAATATCTGGGCAGGACCGGTCGATGCCGGAGGTATGCGACTCGTGTTCGTCAACGGACCGGACAATGTCAAGATCGAGTTGCTGGAAAAGAAGTGACAGCGGCGCTTCAGCCCACCCTCACCCTTTCTGCACTTTCCGATGCAATCTGATCCCTGCGGGAAGAAATCTCTGGGTGCAATGAATACAAATAACCAGACATACGACCGCAGAGAATTCCTGAAATGGATGGGCGCTACAGGAACGGCTGTATTGACACTGAATGCACTGCCGACATTTGGTGCGACCCCAAAGCGTGGCGGTACACTCCATGTTGGCACGAGTTTCCTCATGCAGACCACTGATCCGCATCGCTACACCGGATTCTATGCGCGGCAGGCCTTTGCCCTTGCCTGGGAAGGCCTGCTCGCACCAACCTCTCTTGCAGAACGATACAGGCTCTTAGAGGAACACGGCCCCGATGCAGCCATCCCTCAGGTAAAACCCATGCTCGCCCACAGTTGGGAAACCGACAAAAACGGCAGTCGCTATGTGTTTCACCTGAAAAAAGGCGTGCGATTCCACAACGGCAAAGAATTCGACTCGGAAGATGTCAAGTGGAGCTGGTTGCGCATCAAAGACCCCATCTATCAATCCGGCACGCGCAAATTTCTCACCCTCTTCCTCGACTCGGTCGAAACGCCAGACAAACACACTGTTGTCGCCAATCTGTCTCAACCTTATGGCGCATTCTTGATGGCCAACACCTGGTGTTACACGATCATGTTGCCGAAAGACGCTATCCCCCCAAAAACCATCTGGGGCGAGACCCCCACCTTTAAACCCACCACGCCCGCACCACCGGGCACCGGCCCCTTTCGAATCACCAAATTTCAACAAAATTATCAGGCCGTCTACGAACGCTTTGAAAACTATCGCATCAAAGACCTGCCGTATCTCGACAAAGTCATATTCAAGGTCATAACACAAGATGGCCCTCGAACGATGGCGCTCCGCGCAGGCAATATCGATTGCGCTTATCGGGTGGACGAAGCCTGGCTGGCAACAAAAATCAAAGGCAAACCGATCAACACGCCTCACCACCTCAAAGACGAAAAACTGATTCTCTGGCCTGCAATTTTCCCCGTGAACTACACCATCTTTCTCAACAGCCATCCCGAAAAAGACACGCCATTCAAAGACGAACGGGTTCGCCAGGCACTGGCTTATTGCATCGACCAGGAAGCCATTGCCAAAGCATTGTACGGAGAACTCGGCATTCCCATGAACCAGGGATACAACCCGGATATTTCGCCCTGGGGTTATCGTGACATCAAAGGCAGAAAACGCGATATCCCCAAAGCCAGAGCCCTGCTCAAAGAAGCTGGCTACCCCACTGGCCTGGACGTAGATTTCCTGGTCAACCCTGTCTATGGCAGAAATGACTTACGAGCCCAGATCATTCAACAAATGGCAAAACCCGCAGGTTTCCGCCTCAAAATCATGACACAAATCGGTGTACAGGTCTCAGCACGTTTGCGTACCTATGCCTACCAGATGATGACCGGTGCCATTGGTGGAGAAGATCCCATGAACTTCTATTACAACCAACTGCGCACCGACCCAGCCCCACCGTCCAATGGCTACTCGCCCAGATTCGGCCTAAAAGACTCCGAAATGGACCGTCTGCTCGACCTTGTCGCAAACGAGCCCGATCACCAACAGCGCAAAGCCATCTTCAAAAAAGCCGTACAACGCTCCATCGACAAAGCCTACATCATTCCCAACAATCAGGCTATCACCGCCTTCACCTGGTCCGACAAACTTCAAAACTTCCACCCATGGAACTATTATCAAGCCGAACAGGCCTTCGCTGAAACGTGGATCGAAGATGGGTAATCATAGAGCCCCTTACCAACGAAAGGAAACACATGGTGGAATTTCAGCAATTCGAAGCAGGTCTCGCAGCCGGGGAGGCCACAGCGTCAGCCGCCGGAGGCACTTCAGAGACATCGAAGACCAGCGAGCGCATGTATGTGCGCACACAGGGGTTTGGATCAACCGATGCTGAGTTGCGCTTTCTGCGGCGCTGCGGCGTGCGCCACAAGGCCGCCAAATTTCCCTTCCACCCTGAC
>JAPUJS010000429.1 GCA_027296045.1 bacterium
CGTCATCTTCACCTCCGACCACGGCGACATGCTCGGCGACCACGGACTCACCATGAAAGGCGCCTTTATGTATGACGCCTGCACCCGCGTCCCCATGCTCGTCCGCTGGCCAAACAATCCCGCCGGTTCAACCATCAACGCCCCCTGTCAGCTCCACGACATCGCGGGCACCGCATTAACCTTAGCGGGGTACACAGCAGATGAAATCGCAGGCTGGATGCCCGACGCCAGGAACCTTCTCAATGAAAACGCACTCGCCGAACGGGGCTACGCCGCCCTCATGCATCGCAACCCCAGCACCTGTCGGGACCGAGCAGCAAATTACAGCGGATACCACGATCCGCCCCTGCACATCACCATGTGGCGTGAAGGCCGTTACAAGTTCAGCATCTACCATTCTCCGGAACCTACCAACTGTCCCGGCGAACTCTTCGATATGGATACCGATCCTCAGGAAATGAACAACCTGTGGCACGATCCCGCACATCAAGAAACCCGGGATCGACTCTGGATCAAACTCACCAACTGGTTGGTGCAACAAGAATCCCAGGGTCGAGCACGCGGCACACATGCCCGACCGCCCGGTTTTGAGGAAAAAAGGACCGCCTGAAACGGATGGACATCACAATCCCCAAAAACATCCGTCCCGAATATCCCGAACTGGTTCCCCAAACGGAGATTCGCGCCAAACTCTTCAGCCTCCTGGGCTGGCACCTGTCCCCACTGTGGTAATCTACCAACTTCATAAGGAATCCACCTATGGCTCAGACAACCGTCGTCGGGTATCCCCTCACACCCGACCTGCTCAAAGAGCTGGACTTGCTCCAGGGCTTTCCACCCACTCCAAACGATTTTGACCCGGAAGGCACCTGGACAAACACCTACCGGATCATGACCTGCCACGGCTATCGTGAATCTGGCAACGACGACAGGGGCTATCTAAAACTCACCCGGACACCCACTGGCGAGACCTTCCAGCTCACAGTCGATCAAAAAATCGTCAACAGGGAAGCCGCCCTGCATCTCTACCACGCAGAAATCACCTGTTTAAACACCCCCTGTGCGTCCCCCACCGCCTGGACGCTCTCCTGCCGTTTTGTCGGCCCCGACGGTCGGCCGCGCACAGAACTCGATCTGGACGAAACCGGTCAAACCGACGGGGATACCGTACAGATCCTAACGAACGGCATCGAACGAACGTGCGAAGGCCAAATAACCGGCGACTGGTGCCTCTTCGAAGCCGTCCAGCGCCTTCCCTTCAAACCCACTGACCCGATTGTCTTCGACCTGCTGGAAGGCTTGAGCACGCTCAAACCCGATCACCGGCTCTCCTATCGGGGTCTCGACGCCGGCCTTCACCAGTTCTACCAGATTGGGCACGGTGTCTTCCCCTACGAATATTGGCTGGACGAGGGTCACCGCCTGTTGATGGTCGCCACTGGTGCCCGGACCTATATCCTGGATGAAGACGCAGAAAGTCGAACCGCCGTCGAAGAAGAATCCGG
Source organism: bacterium (assembly GCA_027296045.1). Classification (GTDB taxonomy): domain Bacteria; phylum Latescibacterota; class UBA2968; order UBA2968; family UBA2968; genus JAPUJS01. The sequence continues at coordinate 1,506 of JAPUJS010000429.1, forward strand.
CAAAAGCAAGTATGCCCAACTCAAACAAAGCCCTCAATAGGAATCTCCGATGCCCAACATCCTCCTGATTCTCACCGACCAGCAACACCTCGACACCATTTCTGCCGCCGGCAATCCCGATATCAAAACGCCCGCCCTGGACCGGCTCAAACAGCGGGGCACCCTCTTCACCCAATCCTATTGCCCCAATCCCGTATGTGGTCCCTCCAGGGCGTCTATCTTCTCAGGCCGAACCGCCTCTGAAACCGGCGTCATTACAAACGGCAAATCCATCCGTTCCGACATCCCCAACCTCGGCGAATGGATGTCTGAACATGCCGACCACGAATCGATCTACGCCGGGAAATGGCATGTCCCCGCAAGCTATACCCATTTTATCCCGGGTTTCACCGTCCTGCAAACCGGCATCGGCGGCCAGGGCAACCTGGGAGATACGGCTGTCTCCCGCGCCTGTGAAGCCTACCTTCACAACCGCACATCCGACGACGCTCCCTTCTTTCTGGTCGCCTCCTTCCTCTCCCCCCACGACATATGCGAATGGCTCCGCATCAATACCTACAATCCCGACCAACTTCGATACCCCGAACTGGCCGACCAGCTCCCACCCCTGCCAGACAACTTCAAATACGACACACGCGAACCCGAATACACCGCCGGAAATCGCAAACGTCGCGATCCCCACCATGGCAACTGGGATGAAACTCAGTGGCGCTACTACATCTGGAGCTATTACCGGCACGTCGAAATGGTCGACGCCGAAATCGGACGCGTCCTTCACGCCGTCCATGCTAGTGGCCAGATGGACGACACTGTGGTCCTCTTCACCTCCGACCACGGCGAAGGCCTGGGACACCACCAGAACGTGCGCAAAAACAACCTCTACGAAGAAGCCCTCGCCGTTCCCCTTATGGTCGCCCACCCGGGATATCTACCCGAAGACGTCACCGACACCACCCATCTCACCACCGGCCTGGATATCTACCCCACCATTTGCGACTTCGCCAACATCACCCCACCGGATCACCTGCGAGGACGAAGCCTCAAACCCCTGCTCGAAGGTCAGGCAAATCGCTGGCATAACCACGTCGTCTGCGAAAGCAACCGCAACCGGGGCCGGATGGTCCGCACCCCCCGCTACAAATACATCGCCTATGCCGAAGACCCGGTCGATCAGCTCTTTGACATGGAGAACGACCCTGGTGAAACCAAAAACCTGTCCGCCGATCCAGAATATGCCCCCATCGTCCAGGAACACCGGGACCGCCTCAAAAGCTGGGAAAGCCAGTTGGAGGTCGCACCCGATTTGCCATATGCCGATGCCTGGTGGCGGTAGGAGCAGAATCGCAGAGAAAGACGCAAAACCCGGCCTCTACCTGAGTGGTGCCTACCGGATCACGCGTTCTGACAATAAAGCCCCGTCTGAAACCGTCGCTTATTGCGACAGCCCAGACAGGGCTTTATTGTTCCAATACCCTTCTGAGTGAGAACCTGGATCTTAAGATTCCGGCAGAACAACATGGTCCACCTCCCGCAGGCCATAGTTGTCTCCCAGTTGTCGGTAGTCCACGCCCATGCGGCTGTTCCAGTCCCAGACCACCCTGCCGTCCTTAAAGGTCATCTCACACATCAGACGCTGGTCGCCCTCCAGCCTGCCACCTCGTACATCCATATATCCGAATTGGCCGGCCATCAGGTTGAGAACCGCCACATCGGCTACGGCCCCAACCGTCAGAT
>JAPUJS010000043.1 GCA_027296045.1 bacterium
ACCCAAATTAAAATAAGCTCTGGCGGTTTCTTTTAGAAGAGATGCATCCCCGGTGTCGAGGATGTCCCGGACATTGTGTTCCATTCGATCCCAGCTTTCAGGGTTTTCTTTGAGAAATGCACAGAGGTGGAGCAGGATATCGAGATGGGGCTTATCGGGAGTGTGGGGCCGCACTTTTTGGAGGAATGCTTCTGGGGATATGCCCCTGGCAAAAGAGGCCGCGGCAAGTCTGAAATAGCCGTCGGCTGGTACTCGGAGGGGATAATGTGTCACGGCATTTTCAAACTGTAGCGCGCCGGTTTCAATATCGCCCTGTGCAATATAACTTCTGCCTGACTGGTAGAATGAAATGGCTTCGGCTTCTTTGAGGGATCTCCAACTGGAGGCGACCAACAGGATGAGCAGGACGGGCATAAAGAATGGCCTGATCTGGGCGGGAATCCATTGAGACAAACTGTTCAGGCCAGCAGTGAAGATCAGAGTCGTGCCCGCTGAAGCGACGTAGAGGTAGCGAGAAGGGCCAGAGGCATTGTCGCCCAGGTTGGCTGTCAGGAAAGGCAGGGTGAGTAGAAGCGCCCAGATTGTCCAGAAGCGTAGAGGACCCTTTTGGCGAAGGGACAGGAGGACAGAGAAGGCTAGGAACAGAGCACCGACGCCCCGTTCCCAGGCCTCCGACCTATCCAGTTGAAGGCTTTCGGGCAACCAGTGTGCCGTGGTGAGTTGTCTGCCCCAGAACCAGAGCAGGTTTTGGAGCAGGTCGATGGGACCGGGGGAGTGAACAATGGCCCGGATTTGTGGTGTGTCGGAATAGGCAAATAAGATAAAGGCGATGGCTGCGAGAGCTGTGAGAAACTGGGGGAGGGTCCGATAGACGGTTTCTTTTATGGGGCGGCCATGTTGCCAGGCCAGATAGGGATAGAAAACGGTGATGGCGATTAAGGAGGGGTGTGCAAAGACAGCAGCTATTATGACAGGGATCGTACCCCAAAGCCACTTCTGGCGACCGGTGCTCAGGGCCTGGTGGACCATCAAGAGCACGAGCAGGCCACAGATGAGCGCCAGGATATAGCCGGTGGCTGAGATCCAGTGTACGGCGCGAAAATGGGCGACGTTGATCAGAAAGAGCAGGCCGGCTATCAGGCTGAGTTCAAAGCCAGCGCCCAGGCGTCTGAAACTGAGGGCGAGAAGCAGGCTGGCAAGAAGGTGGAGGATTGCCTGAAGGATGTGGTAGCCAGAGGGATCTTGACCGCAGAGTTTAAAGGCGAACCAGATGTAGAGGTTAAAGGTGGGACGCCCCTGGATTGCGGTGTTGTCAAAAAACAGGGCAGGTGAAAAGCGGTCCAACAGGTGAGCGCTGTCCACGATAAATTCGTTGTCGTGGGTATCAAAACGCAGGTCAGGCAGGTTGGAAAAACTAAGTGCCGCAATGACAATCATGAGCAGGCCATAACCTGCCCAGGTGGACCTGTTTTCCGGGATGCGGAACACGCTGAAGGCCCTCTGTTTCACAAGACCACAGTGGCAATCGGGCTATCCGATCAATTTGGTAGGGGTCTTTTTTTAGTACCCCAACCGGGGCCTACAAAATAGGGTGTGATCCATAAATGTCTACTAAAATTTCAGGATATTCCCTGGCGATTGCCGCAGGATCGGACCGTTTTAACAGATGGATTATTGAAAAAGGACGCAGTGCGTATGAATGAAACAGGGCATCGGTTTACAATTGCGCCCTAGAAAAAAGCACAGCCTCCAACCTACCGATTTCTGCGCCGCCGATTGCGACCCCGTCTTCGGTTATTTTGGGCGGCAGGTGCGTTGGGATCATAATTCGGATTTGGCCGGGGCATTTGAGCGTCAACAGACTTTAAATATTGATTGAGACGGTCGTGCAATTGAACCGCAACCTTTGGCTCGGCACTTGTCAGATCGTTGTGTTCTCCGATATCTTTACTCAGGTCGAACAGGTGGATCCTATTGGTCTCGTAGAATTTGATCAGTTTGTAATCCCCCAGTATGATTGCCGATGCAGGACCTGAGGGATCGCTGTCGTAATGTGGAAAATGAAAAACCAGTTCCTCACGTGACCGTTTGACTTTCCCTGCCCCCTGATTCATCAAAATGGGTGCGAGACTCCCGCCCTCCATTCCATCTGGCAAAGACACATCGCCTTTGGACAGTTCTGCAATAGTCGGAAACAAATCAACACCTGTTGTTCGTTCATAAGCAAATGTCCCAGACTTGATACCCGGTCCACGAACCAACAGTGGAACGCGAATGCCCCCCTCCCAAACAGAGCCTTTCCCCAGGGTCAGCGGTGCATTGGACGACCGACCCGGCGTGCCGTGATCCGCAGTGTAGATCACATAGGTATTGTCTGCAATTCCCAATTCGTCCAGTTTGTCCAAAACCATACCTATTGTCTTATCAATATCCAGGTTCGCTGCTGCCTCTCCCACGCGCCTGTCATCTCGACTTTTGGCGCGCTTTTGCATCTCCATCAGCGTTTTTGGCAGCGCATCCTGTTCACCCCGACCGGGATATTGATCCAGTTGCAAATAGAAAGGTGTCTCTGCAGCAACCTGTTGGCTCATAAACGTCATGCCCATTTTTGCAATTGCGTACGTTTGCTTTGGATTGGGGCTGCGAACATTCTCGGGACCACCGTTGTTATTTGCACCATCACTCTGGTCAAAACCGTGCAGTTCGGGATCTTTCCTCCCCATATGCCATTTGCCAAAATGCGCTGTGGCGTAGCCCATCTGTTTCAAGTAGTCTGCAATGGTCATTTCTTTTGTCGGCATCTCCAGCACGGGTTTTGGCGGAATCAGTTTGGTGTTTCCAACCCGCTGATTCACAAACGTCATATGCAATTTTGTGGGACTCTTTCCTGTAAGATAGGAGGCACGGGAAGGCGTGCATCGCGGCGAAGGCGCATAAAAGTTCGAAAACCGCATCCCGCCCCTGGCCAGTCTCGCCAGGTTGGGCGTATAAAACAAATCACTGACCGAATTGGGCACCCTGTCGTCCATTGGCACAGACATGCTCGTCCAGCCCTGTGCTTCGCCCTGGATAAAGACAAAATTGGGATGCCTGGGTGTTGCTGCGCCAAATACGTTTGTGGCCGCAAGCCCACATACGCCAGCGCCGGCCAAACCAAGAAACTCTCTGCGTCTCATAGGCTCAATTCCTCTCACTTCTTTGAATTTGACTGGATCGTGTAGGAATACGAAACCGTGCCATTTCGGGCAAATATGAACGGACATAATCCACGGTCATTTGTTCGGCATTCATAGATGGGATGTCCGCTTGCAATTTATGGACATGTCGTACCCGCGCGAAACACCTGGTGGATTGTCGAGCCGCTGCTGCCGCCGTTGGATGTGCCACCGCCCGGGAGGTGAATCCAGCCATCGATAAATGCGGCCCCGGTTACGCCATGCACCGGAACAGGGACCGGGTCCAGGCTCTGCCAGGTATCCGTCACCGGATTATAGAGCTCCATTTGAGGGAAAACACCCGCTGAGCTTTCGCCGCCCCAGACATAAAAACAGCCGTGCACTGCAATCCCGTTCAGCCCGCTTCGAACGGTGGGCATGGGTGCTTTTGTCGTCCACCTATTGGTTGCGGGATCGAACATCTCGAGCACATTGGTCATGTCGCTTCTGAATCCCGCTCCAAAACGTCCTCCAACCACGTAAAATTTGCCATCGATGACTGCGCCGGCAATGTGGTTTCTTTGTGTGGGCAGATCCGGCAGGGTCGTCCACGAATCGGTACTCGGATCGTAAACTGCAAAATCGTTCCCCCGGGGCGGTCGTCCTCCCGCTACGTAAATCTTGCCGTCGATGACGCCCGCCACGCTGCCGCCCCGGGCCGTGGGCATGGGGGTCCGCGACGTCCAGATGGCTGTTGTCGGATCGTATTCGAAAACCGTGTCCTGAAAAGGGCCGTTTCCTCCAGCGGAGATCTGTCCACCGATCATGTACACCTTTCCGTTTGTCGCCGCCGCCATTCCGTGATTCATCGCCAGGGGGAGTGGTGTTGTTAGCGTCCAGGAATCTGTCGAAGTGTCATAGACCTGTACGGTTGTCACGGAAATCCGGGTCGATGGATACCCTCCGATCACGTAGATCTTGTCGTTCAGTTGGGCCACAGTCATTTCCGAATTGGGCTCCAGCAACTGGGCCCGGGTACTCCAGATGCCTGTGGAATCGACTGGTATCGCACCCGAGCCTGTGTCTGTGGTGGATTGGCCGAAGGCTGCCGCAAAAATGAGAAAATCTTCGAAGTCAACGGCTCCGTTTCCCCCCAAATCCAGCCTGGTATCAAATCCTTCCTCGCCCGCTTGTTTTCCAAACCCCGTTGCAAAGATGAGGAAATCGGCAAATTCTACTTTGCCATTGTCGTCAAAATCTGGATTCCCATTCGCCCAGATGTCTGTCGCTGCAAACCCGAGAAACACGGTCAGTCCGTACCATGCGATTCCTGCATAGGTTGCACAGGCCGCGCACCATGTTTGAGGGGTTGTGAATTCCGAACCCCGAGCAGTTCCATACCTTTTCCCTGCTTTTCCCATTTTGTCTTCTACCTTATAACAAGCTGTGCTGCATCAAACGAGTGTTATTTCCACGGCTATTCATGGGTTTCTTTGAAGAAATTCTTCTGACATCGCTATTGCCAATCGCAAGATAGCTGTACGTTGAACCGGTAAACTGGATCTTCCCTCTAATTTAGACGACTACCGAGCAGCGTGCGTTCCCCGATACTGTTGTGCAAAACAAAAGGTCGTGAGCGAATTCGCCCAAGACCTTTCTGAAGGATGAGATGATTCGGGATATTCAGGGCTTACCCAACTTTGTGCTGACAAGCCGATTCAGGCTGATTCTTGCTTCTGCCGCTTCGAGTGCCAACTGCCGATGCAATTCTGGAGGTACACGCACCACGAATTTTCCGCTATAAGGTTTCGCAGCAATCGGTTTGGGGATCGATTCGCCATTTTCTTCTAAATCGGCCACCACATCGGCCACGACTTTACGCATGCCTTTGAGTGCGGCCTCGGGGGTGGATGCCAACCAACTCAGGCTGGGGAATTCGGCGCAAAGTCCTACATATTCGGCGTCGTCTTCCGACCAGGTAACACGGTAGGTATATCGATCATTCTTGAGTGCCATTTTATTCTGTCTCCAAGCGTTCACCTTGCACAGATCACGGAAACGGGTCCCTCTAGGGTTCCGTCGTATTACAGCAAGGATTTCCTCGATATCGGCCATAGAATAATAGTATCATTATTGGTATCATTTGTCAAGCCGAAGGGGTCTTGATCTTTAGATCAGTAATTTATAGTGCCTTGAAATCTCTGGTACGCGAGTTGCGGTCACTCGATTCAGGTCTGTATACCGAAATTTATAACTTGATTTGCGTAGGAGATTTCTACATAGATAATCATGCAGCGACTCAGTTTCAGGCATTCCTCTTTTTTACGCACTTTCTGGAAGACGGCATATGATATGCGAACGGTTCAGGAAGTCCTGGGACATAAGGATGTGAAAACGACCAGGATTTACACGCATGTACTGAATCGTGGTCCAAGCGCCGTAAGAAGCCCTGTGGATCGATTTAAGATTGTTTAAGTTGGCAAAATCGGTTAACAGATAGGGAAGAGAAATGCTGGATTTTTTACACAATATGGACTGGACGGTTGCTATACGGTCCGACATCTTAACACTAATTTTCAAAATGTTCACATTAATCGGAGACAGTGGATTTCTTTTATTATTGGTCTCTGTAGGTTACTGGGTCATCCGTAAAAACGCATTTGCTAGAGTTGGGTTGTTTCTGTTGCTAAGCGCCCTCTTAAACGCTTATTTAAAAGATTTTTTTCAGGATCCAAGACCCGACGCAATATTTCATTTGGATGCCAAGGTGGGAAAATCGTTCGGATTTCCAAGTGGACATTCCCAGATTGCGGTTATTGTATGGTTTTGGCTTGCCTGGGAGTATAGGAAAACTTGGGGGTGGATAGCAAGTTCAATACTGGTCGTCGGAATATGCTTCAGTCGACTTTATCTTGGCGTGCATGATGTTGAAGATGTGTTGGGCGGTGTCGGTATTGGTTTGATTAGCTTCTTGACTTTTATTTTTCTTACTTCCAAACGTTTTGAATGGTGGAAAAACATCAATCCCATTTGGCAGATGGTTGCTATCATTTTAATAGAAGCAGCGTTTTTTCTAACCTGGCCGGGTAAATTACAAGAACGTATACTGGGTTATGGCATTTTTCTGGTCGGTTTCTGGACCGGCGTCATCGTGAACAAACAAAAAATTCGATTTTTAAGAAGTATGGATTGGCGAAAAATAGTTGGTGCCAGTCTGATTGGGCTTGTTGGACTTTTCACTTTGCGAAAAGGACTGCCTGAGCTAGGTAGTATCTTGAGTTTGGATGGTACGATATTCCGGCTGCTGAACCAAGGCTTAGTCGTAAGTTTCTACATAACGGCCATAGCCCCATGGATTTTTCAAATTTTAAAGCTGGGTGATAACAGAGACAATAGTCATGAAACCTTAGAGCTATATGGCAATTAACATAAAAGTCTTATAAGCAAAGAAAAAAGCGCTGCTTAACAAACGCGTGGAGACTCATAAACTATATTCTACCGGAGCACCCACCCGCGCTTCGATCAACATTCTTAAGTAAACATGATGCGAAAAAGTCAGAAAAAATTTAAAAGTCCTCCCAAAAGATATCAGCCCAGGGGGCTTTCTATTCTCTATGAAGACCATGATATTCTGGTTGTGGATAAAAGGAGTGGTCTTTTAACCGTGAGTAATGCGAAAGTCAGAGAAAATACAGCTTATTATCTTTTAAATACGTACGTGCAAAAAGGGAATCAGAAATCAAGAAACCGGATATTTATCGTACATCGTCTGGATAGAGATACTTCCGGCATTATCGTTTTTGCTAAAAATGAAAATGCCAAGCGTTTTCTTCAGGAAGAGTGGCAGGGATTTAAAAAAAAGTACTATGCCGTAGTACATGGAATATTAGCGAAGAAGGAGGGCGTAATTACTTCCTATCTTGCAGAAAATCGTGTGCATAAAATGTATTCTGTTGAGGATCCTAAAAAAGGTAAGCTTGCTAAGACCGGGTATAAAGTTCTGAGAGAATCAAAAAAGTACAGTCTGCTTGAAATCGATCTGTTTACAGGTAGGAAAAATCAGATCCGGGTCCATTTTTTGGAAAAAGGTTGTCCTGTAGCTGGCGATAAAATGTATGGGAAAAAGGAAAAGGGTATTAAGAGACTTACACTTCATGCGGCCTCCATCACAATATTACATCCCTATACAAAAGAGAAGATGACCTTTGAGACAGAGGTTCCTGCTTATTTTAATTCACTTGTAAATAGTTAGCGACGTTTCACCTGACATTTTCCCCTGTGCTACAAAATGCAGGTGAACTCTGCCATTTTAGCAATCTATCGGTTTCAAACAGATCTACAATCGCTCCATCTGGCAACGGAAATGGACGTAAGGCCGAACATGACGCTGCACAGGATGGGGAATCCGCTTCGCGTTAGCGTGTTTATTCCGCTTGACACCCGGGAATTCTCATCGTATTATGTAAGCAATTACTTATTTGATAAAGGCAAACCTGCTGAAAAGCAGCGACGCAAAGGAGCGGGTCCTCGTCTGACCGACTATCGGGTGTGGGAGATGCGAGATGGAGAGGTCGGGCAGTTCCAAGATAGCCGCACTACCGAAATATGGTGGTGTGGTTTTTTTCGTCCAATCCCCGCTAATCCTCGAAAGAAAGTATACAAGGCGAATCATTCCGTTGTAAGTAACTGCTTGTTTTAGGCCTTTTGAATATCCGACTATGAAACTTTCCCAATACGCCATCCAGAAGCCGATTACGACGGTTATGCTCACGCTCAGTGTGCTGGTGATGGGCGCTATTTCCCTGATTCGTCTGCCACTGGAATATGCGCCGGACGCGTCCTGGCCTTCGATGTATGTGGAAGCCAGTTATCCGTCTTCCTCGCCGGAAGAAATCGAGCGATCCATTACCCGGCCCGTGGAAGAAATCATGGGTACGTTACCCCGAATCAAGTCGATGAGGGCTCAGTCATCGAGCAGTCGGGCCTCGGTTCGTCTCGAATTTGACTACGGCACCGACATGGATCTGATGGCAGTTCAGGTTCGCGATCGCCTGGATCAGGTTCGCGGTCGCCTGCCGGACGACCTGGAGCATATTCAGATTAGCCGTTGGAATCTCCAGGATCGGCCCATACTCTATTATTTGCTGAGCTGGCAGGGGGATGACCCCACTGAACTGTCGAATATTTACAAATATACTATCTTGCCCCGACTCCAGCGTCTGGAAGGGGTGGGCAACATCGGTGTGCGTGGATTGGACGATAAGGTGCTTCTGGTCGATGTAGATCCCGACCTTTTGTCGGCCTACAAGCTGGATATCCGTGCGCTGAATCAGTCTATTCGAGCCAACAATGTAAATATTTCGGCAGGGTATGTACGCGATGCCGACCGACGTCTTCCAGTCCGGACACTCGGGGAATTGGAAGCCATTTCACAACTCCGACACCTGCCCATCCGAAATGGTATCGAGCTCACCGATGTGGCCGACGTCAGCTATGATTATCCCGAAAAGAAATATTTCGAGCGGATGGACGGGCAGGATGCCATCACTGTAGAGATACGGAAGACCTCTACCGCCAACCTGGTGGCCACTGCCGATCGTGTCAAAAACGAGATCGATGAGATTCTATCCGAGGTGGGCGGCGATAAGCTGCGCATTCAACTGGTCCGCGATCGCTCGGTTGAGGTGACACAGGGGATCCAGAATCTGGCACAATCGGCTCTGCTGGGCGGGATTCTGGCCATAGGCGTGATCTTTATCTTTTTGCGCAACTTCAGAAGCACACTGATCATCGGCTCGGCCATTCCGATTTCGGGCCTGTGTGTGTTTGTGATTATGTATTTTTTGCGGGAGCTTTTTGGCGCAACGATCACCGTGAATCTGGTGTCGATGATGGGCCTGATGGTCTCGATTGGCATGCTGGTCGATCCTGCTGTCGTGACCCTTGAAAACATCTACCGAAAACGTTTTGAGGAAGGCCTGGACAGCCGCACAGCGGCCATGGAGGGCAGTCAGGAAACCGGGTTGCCCATCCTGATTGCTGCTTTGACCACGATCTGTGTGTTTATTCCAATTATCTTTGTGTCCGGTTCGGGCAACTCGCTGTGGATGAAAGATTTTGCTCCGGCTGTTTGCATTTCTGTCGTCGCCTCTCTCGGGGTCGCGATGACGCTGGTCCCTCTGGCTGGATCCCGGGCTTATGGACAGGGCGGAAAAAACCTCGATCTGGGTCTTAAGCTGGGTTTATTTGTCCTGGTGTTCGGAGCAATCGCCTACCAGGTCTATACCGTAGGGGGCGGGGCGACTTTGGGATGGGTATGGCATCATCTGAGCTGGCTCATCTCGGGGCTTGCCAATGTTCCGGTTGAGACCTGGGCACCTGTCGGGCTTTTCCTGCTGATGCTTGCAGTGCTTTATTACCGGTTTCGGCATATCGGCCTGAAAACGCTCTACGTTGGTGTGGCCCGAACCACCCTTCGCTACCGCTGGACCACGGTTGTTGTGGCCTGTGGTGTCCTCGGCCTGGGGTTTTACCTTTACGCCCAGATCGAAAAGCGGCCGTTTCGGTGGCAACCATCCAGGCGCATCGACCTATCTGTGGAGGTGCCTCGAAGCTACGATATTGAGGCCGCGCAAGCACTTTTTAAAAGAGTCGAAGACATTTTGATACCGCGCAAGGCCGAACTGGACATCAGCGCAATAAGCACCCGGTTTAGCACGCGCTATAGCAATCGGATCACGCTTTATCTGACCCCTACCGAAGAGGCCAGACTGAGCACCGATGAGGTTAAAGCTCGGATCAAGCCCCTTCTGCCTCAGGATATTCCCGGGGTACGGTTCAAATTGGGCCGATCGGGGGGGAGTGGAAGCGCAGAGGTGGGCATTGAGATTAAGGGGCGGAATTCTCAGACTTTGGAGATCCTGGCCGAAGATATCAAGCTGCGTTTGCAGAATATTCCCGGGGTTCAGGAAATCGAGTCGAATCTAGAAAGCGGCCTCGAAGAGATTCAGGTGAGTGTCAATCGAAAACGGGCGCAGCGCTACGGTCTTTCACCCCGACAGGTGGCCACGACCATTGCGACTGCCCTGGGCAGTCGGGGCAATAACAGGTATAAAACGGACGACGGCGAGATTGACATTAACCTCCGGTTTCGAGAAGAAGATCGGGCAACGCTTGAACAACTGAAAAACGTGAGTATTGAGAGCGACAATGGCACCATGGTGTCTTTTTCCAGCCTGGCCGACTTCCGTCTTAAAAAGGGGCGTCGTTCAATCACGCGCAAAGATCGCATGACCACCGTAGATGTGTATGCAACCACCGAGGCTGCTGCTCGCTATTCGGCTGGCCTCGAGATGAGCAGACGGATGCAGGAAATCCCGCTGCCTGCAGGCTATACGTGGCAAATGGACCGTAGCTTCCGGTCGATTGCCGAGGAACAGAGTGAAACCAATTTTACGCTGATTTTTGCAGCCATTCTTATTTATCTCATCATGGCTTCCCTGTTTGAGTCTTATATTCATCCTTTCACGATTATGTTTTCCATCTGTTTTGCATTTACCGGTGTTGCTCTGGGGCTTTATATTTTCAACGTGCCGCTGGATAGCAGCGCGCAATACGGTTTATTGATTCTGTTTGGGATTGCCGTTAACAATGGTATTGTGCTGGTAGACCACATTAACCGGTATCGGCGGCAGGGGCTCTTCCGGCGAGATGCGATCATTCGAGGGGGGCAGGATCGAATTCGTCCGATTTTGATGACGGCCACCACGACGGTGCTGGGGTTAGCCCCGCTTGTGGTTCCCATGATTTATGGCACTGCCGAGGGCTATGCACGGCGCTGGGGGCCTATTGGGCTGGTCGTTATCTGCGGCTTATCTGTTTCGACGGTACTGACGCTGATTCTTTTGCCCACGATCTATTCTTTGATGGACGATCTGGCGAAATATGCCAAGCAGGTGATGGTCAGAACATAATCTTTTAGATGATGCCGTGGAGGGGACTCACATATCCCGTCCTTTATGGGCTCGATGCCCGAGAGACTATGGCAACCATTGGCGGCTATATCAACGAGGAGTCGCTATACCTTCACCCGTCCGGATTCGTCCTGCGGCCAGATGCAACCATTGTCATGCTCGTGCAATCCAGCAATGCGATCGGCCGTCTTGTGGCGAATGACATCATCGGTTTGATCCAGCACTACCAAGAGTAGGCAAAGGCACCGTGCGCAAGTCTATCCCTCCAAAATGGAAAATCTCCACTTTCGGCTGAAAGTGGAGATTTTTGGTCTGAAAACTTATCCAGAAAACGCTGCCTATTGCAGACCCATCATCATTTCTAACATTCTCTTTTTCATATTCATTGAGAAGCTGAAGAACCAACGTTTCGAAAGAAGGTTTTTCCGTCTTGACTTGGGTAGGAGATTTCGACATAGATAATCATCGAGGAGACTCAGCAAAAGCCGAAATCAGCAGGAATATCTCAGCGCCATAGCTATGAGGATTAGACAATGTTAAAAAGAAAAAAACAAGAACTCATGGGAGAGTCTGATATCGCGCAGACTGACGAACCGACTCGGCAGAAATCGCTCCGGCTGTGGCCCGGCGTGGTTATCGTAGTGCTGCAGTGGCTGGCCAGGTTTGTCGTCCCTAACTTCGTGCCCGATGCCACAGTCTATGGGGTAATGGGTGGAGTCTTCGGTGGCGGCTTGGCTATCATTGTATGGTGGGCGTTCTTCAGTAGGGCAGTTTGGCAAGAGCGTTTGGGCGCCATCGTCCTGATGGTAGCCACTGTGTTCGCGACACAGTACGTCCTCCACGAATCGATTGCAACAGGGGCGATGGGGATGCTGTTTGTCATCTCAGTCATCCCGGGCCTGAGTCTCGCTTTCGTCGTCTGGGCGGTGGCCAGCCGTCAGCTTTCAGACGGAGTTCGACGCGCATCGATGGTCGCAACCATCCTGCTTGCTTGCGGCGTGTGGACGCTCGTCCAGACCGGTGGGTTTAGCGGCGAAATGGATAACGATGTCTCCTGGCGTTGGGCGGAGACTCCTGAGGAGCGGCTCGTGGCCCAGGCCGGCGACGAGCAGATGG
>JAPUJS010000430.1 GCA_027296045.1 bacterium
AAAATGGGTCAGAAAATTCGATTCGGAAATCAACAATTCGCTCTGAAAGATACTGTTCTGCAACAACCCCACCAACCGCAGCTTCACCGCCTGTCCAGCCTCATTTTGCAACACAATATCATCGCCCAACTGTTTGTGCAAAATCCACCTCACCGAATTAAAATCCCCAAACGCCGGGATTACATCCGGTTCCAGATCCTGTTTCAACAGCGTCCACGGATTCTCGGCATCCATCCACGTGTGTTGAAATGCAAACCCACCTCGCTGCACCAGCGCATCGGGCACCCCCAAAATTCGAGGCGTCTCCGGTTGATACAGATTCAGACAACTCACATCTTCCCCGGGTAAGGTACGAAAAGAAATCACCTGCGATTGATCCAGGAGTTGCACATCGCCACTCGAAAACCCCAATTCAAACCGTCCGTCCTCCGAATTGAGGTCATCATAAAGCGGCACATCTACTTCTGCCACCAGCGCAAATCCGCCCGTACCCGATGTCCGATCAAGCGCCACCTCCGCCTTTAAATCCGTTCGTTGGTTTGCACCTACGGCCACAATCATAAAAGAGGCACACCCGATCAAAGAGGCACACAACAAACTCCGCCCCGGTTGCCGGATACTGTTGCGCACTCCCATCCCCGAAACGCTGCGGAGCCCAGACCACCTCACGCTCCGAAAGCCCAACGCCAAAAAACTCAACCCCGACACCAACAACAGGGCCCCACTCCCAAAAAATAGTCCCACAGCCGCCAATGCATCCATCCCAAACGTCCCACCCAGACATCCTATAGCCAGGATCAAACTCCCATAAGCCACCCATTTTGTCCGTCGTCCAGAACCCGACCCAGGAACATCTGTCACCCCAGACAACAAAGCCCGAACAGGCACACGACCCAACCTGCGAACAGTCCGCCAAATCGCAAACAGCACCACAAGTAGCGAAATCACAAAGCCCATCGCCAGACTGGAAAGTGTGATATGCAAAAACAGGTCCGACGTGCCCACCGCCGCGATCCACCGGGTTCGCAAACCGGCCATGATCAACCAGGCATATCCCACCGCCCCCCCAAGTCCCAGCACCCCGCCCAGACCGGCCAGCAAAATCGCTTCGCCCAAAAACCGACGCCGAATCGCCTTGCCAAGATATCCCAACGCCATCAAAATACCCACCTCCTCCGCCCGTTGTTCCACACCCAGCCGGAACAACAGCCCCACCAGCAGAGCCGCCGATACAATCAGAAACTGGCTAAACCCGATAAACAACCCGCTAAAATCCGTCGCCCCGGAAGAAGACGCCAGCCCCTGCTGTTTCACAGGCTGAAAGACCAACCCGACCGATTCGGGGGCAACCTTCTCCAATAATCCCTTTTCAAACCGTTCCGCCGCAGTCTCCACATCCAGCCCGGAAGGTTTGCCAATCCGAACCGATGTCAACACTCCGAACCGGTTTTTCCACAAACGCTGCCCCGTACTGGCCGAAACAAATGCCTTGGGAGCTGCGCGATACGTGTCCCAATAGGCTTCATCCTTCTCTCGAATCCGTCTCAAATCCACAGGGAACGGGGCATCCCAGGCAGACATATCATTTGCATCCTGCAAACCAGGATATTCCGGCGACAACCCGGAATCGGCCCCCAATCCCGTCATCGCCACAATCCCCTTCAACCGAAAGGTCTCCCGCCGGGTCAACAACTCCTCTTTCGGCCCCACTCCAAAATACGCCACCTCAACCCGGTCCCCCACCCGCGCATTCAAATCCTGAGCCGCCCAGGCATTGAGCAAAATATCGTTTTCTTCCAGCCCCGGCGCAGGCGCCCCATCCACCAGTTGGAGCGATCCAAACCCTTTTACATCCATCGCCGAAATAGTCGAATAAGGAAATGACCGGTCTCCAACCCGGGTCGTATGGGCCAGATAAGTCAAAATCGATAAAAAGGCAGCACCGTACTCCCCCGCCAAGGTCTCAATCTGCTCTGCTAGGTGCGGCTTCAAAATAAACTGGGTGCTCTCAACAGAGAAAATATCCGAATCTCGGCGAATCACAATCCCGATATCATCCAGAATCACAGCCTGAGAAAGTAGATCCTGCAATACAACGCCAAAATCAACGCCCCCGGACACCAGCAACGCATTGATCCGATCCCGCTGCCCAAGCGCTCTTTGCAAAACAGGCAATAACACAAACGCGTTAAAAGGCACTCCCTGGTGTGCCCGCAAACCAAACCGTCCCATTCCCCGATCTGGAAGCACACCGGCCAACGTCAGTCGAAGGGTCTGAACCGCATCGGATACGTCATCCCGTCCAAATAGGGATTCCCGGTGAATATCGCTCGGCCGTTCAAAGGACAACAAGATAGGATCGCCCACCTGTGCATGCAGCTCTTTCCGCAAGGACTCGTTCACAAGCACGGACGGAAAAGAACCCTGTTGTGACAAACCGGAAACATCCGCTTCAAACAGATCGGCAAATCGGCCATCCATCCCCTGAATTTGCACACGAGAAGCCCGGGTACCTGCCTCTGCCTGAACCGCCGTTCCCCCCAGAATTACCGCAGGCACAGCGGTTTCAAAGCGATCTTGAAAACCGGACGCCTGTTGCAAATCTTCAACCAATCCGATCCTGAAAAATCGCTCCGATAAGAGTGCGTGGTCAATTTTCCCCAACCGATCCAGCGACAAATCCCGCAGACTCCCCCGCACCGAATCGCCCACCAGCAACGCGCCGGTCAACACCGCCGTAGCCACCCCCACCCCCAGCACAACCGCCAGGTGAATTTGCCAGTAATAGGTCAGACTTCGACGCACGTCCCCTCCCGCAATTCAAACCGCCGCTCAAACCGATTGGCCATCTCTGGATGATGGGTCACCCCAATCAAGATATTGTTTTCCTGGTGGTGCAACTCGAACAATAAGTCGGCCACTTCTTCTGCCCGCGCCCCGTCTAAACTCCCCGTCGGCTCGTCACACAAAAGCAACCCCGGCCGATGGATCAATGCCCGTGCCACTGCCGTTCGTTGCCGTTCACCGCCGGACAATTCCGCCGGTCGGTGGTCCACCCGATGCGCCAATCCCACGCGATCAATCAAGTCCCGCGCTCGATCCTGCGTTTCGCCGTCTGCCTCCTGAAACGCCAGGGTCGGAATCAACACGTTTTCCAATACCGAATACTGCGGCAACAAATGAGGCTCTTGAAACACAAACCCGATCCCCCGGTTCCGAAACCGTGCCAGTTCAACTTCCGAAAAGGCAAACGGGTCTTGATCCTCGATCTCGATACGACCCGACGAAGGCCGATCCAGCGTGCCTACCACATGCAAAAGCGTACTCTTCCCCGATCCTGAAGGCCCCGTAATTGCAAGCGATTGCCCCGAAGCCAATTCAAACGACACCTCCCGAAGCACCGACACCTCCCCAAATTGTTTCGAAACCCCATCAACTTTCAGCACCATTTACACCCTCCTCTATCTGCTCGGGCGCTTCCTGAATTTGATCGGCAATAAAATCAGGAATCGGCATCGACCGAATGGCTTCCCCCGGATTGCAAATACAACACACCGAACGCAACATCCCTCGGGCAATCTCCGTCTCGTCTCGGGTAAACTCAAATCCATAGGTCATCGATTTTCCCCCCTTCCGCACCACCGTCAATCGAATATCCAGTACGTCTTCAAACCGGGCGGGGCTTACATAATCGCAGGAAGCCGCCAACCGGGGCCACCCAATCTTATTCCCGTTCCACTCTGTAGAAACACTCGTACCCAGCGACCGCAAAAATTCATGCTCCGCCGCCTCCATAAACACAAAAAACCGCGAAAAATGTACAATCCCCGCCATATCCGTATCGGGAAACTCAATCCTTCGCGTCGTATAAAATTCACTCACCATACTGCGTTCGCCCCTTCCTACGACGACGGCTTAAACAACGTCACCAAACACCCACCGACAGCCGCCAGTAAAATTCCCAGCACAAACCGCCAGTTTAAACTCCCCCACCCACCGGAAGGCGGGTGCAACACCAGAGACACCACCGCATTCACCATGGGCGCTCCGGCAAATACAATCGACATCACCACCGCCGGCGTTCCTTTTGCGCCAAAAGCCAGCAGCACGCCAAAAGCTCCGATCGCGCCCACAATC
>JAPUJS010000431.1 GCA_027296045.1 bacterium
ACATGAGATGGGCACGGTGGTTCTTAAGATGAGCCGCAGGGTGCGTCGGTAGGCGGCCGAGAGCTGGTCCCGGTTGTTCTGGTAGCGGGCATAAACGGCGCCGGTGATGCCGACAATGGCCAGGGTGATGGCACCGGTGGGCATCTGGGCAAAGCGGTGGGCGGTGTCGTAGAGGCCGCGGACTTCCAGATTGATGAGAAATCCGATGACGAGTTTGTCAAAGTGCAGGATGAATACTTTGGGCACGCCACCGATCCAGAACCAGAGGCCGTAGGCTATCATGCGACGGGCAGCCTGTCGGTTGAATTCCTTCAGTCGGTGCAGGGGGGGTGGACATTTGAGCCAGACGACGGTGCAAAAGAGGGTGACGTAGCCGGCGCTGTAGGGAAAAAATCCGAGGATGAGGGCCCATCGACCGCCGCCGAAGTAGGCCACCAAGAGGCCGAGCAGGGCGGCAAAGATGGTGGCGCTGGCGTGTGCGAAGGCCAGCCGGCCAAAGGCCAGGTCGCGACGGAGCTGGGTTTCGGCGGTGAGGGCGGCCGTTTTTAAAAGGTCAAAAACGGCAAAGACCAGCAGGGCAACCGCGACCATCGGTTTGGGATCGGTTGGCTGGACGTCTTTTTTCAGGTAGGCGTCCAGGCCCTGAACCGCTGTTGTTGCGTCTTCGTAAAAAAAGGCCATCAGAATGGCCAGAACCGTGCTGATTGCACCCAGGCCGACACTCAAGACAAAATGCGTCGGGGCCAGTTCGTGGACCCGGTCGTGTTCGTGGATGAGGGCATAATGCAGGCCCAGGTCGCGGATGGCCACCACGAGTGCGAGCAGGGAAAAGGCCATCTCGATGGTGCCGAAGTCGCCCGGCACCAGGATGTTGGTGAGTAGGATCAGGACGCCGAAATTGATCAGACGGGCCGTGTAGGCGCTTCCCAGGGTCTGGATGGCACCTTTGACAATTCGATTGACGGCCGCCTGTTCTTCAGGCATGGTCCGGCTCCCGGCCCCGTTTGTTTTGTACAATCCACACGATGCCGCCTCCTATGAGAACGGCCGTGCCCAAGAGGGTGATCCAGCGACAGAAAGCTACAATCGGATCGTGATAGCGGAGTTCGACGTGGTGCTCTCCCGGGGGAAGGGCGACGGCTTTCCAGAGATAGTTGGCCCGGATTAAGGGTTGCTCTTTTCCATCGACATAGGCGTGCCAGTTGGGATGATGGTTTTCGGAGATGACCAGGATGCGGGGTTCGGATGCCTTTGTTTTGAGTTCGATATAACCCTGGCGGGCGTCGTACGCGAGTTGTTCGATCTGGCCGTCGGTGCCGGTGTTTCCGGAGAATTTGATGCCAGGTTCCCTTTCAAGGAGTGCGATCCGGGACGGATTGAGCTGGGGGTTGGCCAGGAATCCCAGAACCCGGTCGGGGTCTTTTTCGACCTTGTACTGGGGGGCAAGGTAAAACCAGGGCAAGGCATTTGGATTTTTGTAGATGTGAAAACCATCCAGCTGGGTGGGTTCTGAAAGACCTGGAATGGAAAGTGGCGTTCTGGATACGATATATTTGGTATTCATCAGGGTCAAGATGGGCAGAAATCTTTGAATATACGGCTCATTTTGAGGGGCTTTGAGCTGGGTGGCCAACAGGAACCCCTGGGATTTGAGGATGGCGTCATAGCGCTGGAGGGAGAAATCGTTGAAGCCGTAGATCAGATCGATGCCGTAAAGCGGTGACTGGCGTTCGGGGGGGATGAGGAGCACACGGAAGAAATCCGGGTCTGCTTTGAGGAAGCGCACGGCATTGGCATTGATGCGTTCCCGGGCTGGAAAGCGATCGGGATCGAGGGTGATGAGGAATTGTTTGTCGATGCGCCAGGTATCGACGAGGGTAATAAGCAGCAGGGCCAGGATGAAGGACAAGGATGAGATGCGGCCCTGGATGCGTCGCCAGATGAGGGCGGCGATGGCGATGACCATCAGGCCCCCCAGGATTGCGCCCTGTTGCAGGTGGGTAAAATTGGTCTGGGCGATCTGGTTTTTCTGGGCCGGGATGTCGGACCAAAAGAGGGTGGTCCAGATACTGAATACCGCCTCGGGGGCCAGGAAGGTGAAGAATAAAACGGCGGTTCCGATACCGGCTCCAACCAGGAGTCGGGGGTGTTTGGGCGGCGATTCCTGCAGGATGCGGTCGAGGCTGAGGGCGGCCAGGGCGCAGGCGGAAAAGGCAAAGAGGAAGGCGATCATGCCGGGCACACGGAGGCTTTTGACGCCAGGAACGATGTGGTAAAAAAGCTCGTAGAGCGGGGTGTGGGTGCCGAGGGAAAAGGCTGTGGCAAAGAGGAAGAGAACCAGAAAGAGCAGCACACGAGGGTCTTTGCGGATTTGGCCCAGGGCAAGGACGGCAAAAAAGACGATGACCAGGCCGAAATATTCGGTGTTGAGCTTGAAGGCATTTCGGCCCCAGTAGGCCCGTTTGTTGGGCGGGATGTCGAAATGGCCGAATTCGGGGATGACCAGGGAGGCTATTTCTTCGGGGTGCAGGGCCCAGGAAACGGCAAATTCCATCCCGCCTTCGGCACGGGCTTCGGCGGCCCGTTTGGTGTTCTGGTTGTTGTACCACTGCGGGAAAACGCCTTCGGCACCTATGGCAAGTCCCAGACAAATGGCGCTTGCACACAGGAGGGTTCGGAACAAGGCAGCGTTGATATTTTGTTCTTTGCGGTAGAGGGCGGTGGTTCGAAATAAGAAGATCAACCCCAGCCCCCAGAGTGAGAAGTAGACGATCTGGACCTGGGGGGTATAAATGGCGGCCCCGATGCCTGCGGCGGTGGCCAAAAAATAGGGCCAACGACGGGTTTCGAGACCGCGGTAGAGGCCCCAGGCTTGCAGGGGGAAGAGGGTCATGGCCGACATCTTGGCGAATTGGCCGGCGAAGGTGAAGGTCAATATAGTGGGGGCAGAGGCAAAGGCGGTGCCCACAAGCAGAGCGCTAAGAGAATGACAGCCCATTGCTCGGACAAAGAGGAAGGTGAAATAACCGGCGCAAAACATGCCAAAGACGTAGCGCCAGCCGAAATAGCGGTGTTCGCTGGTGAAGAGGGCCACGATGTGAAGCGGGAAATACTGTGCACGCAGTCCTGCCGATTCGGGTGTGCCGCCCATGTAGCGGCTCCAGTTGGCCGGTTGGACCTGGGCGAGTTTTTCCAGGAAGGGTTCTTTGCCTTTGTGAAATTCGGTGCCCGTGTCGTTTCCGAAAACGACATCGCCTGTGAAGACAAACCCTGCGAAATAGACGATGCTCAAAAGGGCAAAAAAGAGGACGGGAATCCAGGGTGAAGCAAGACGCCCCACCAGCCGTTCTGCCAGGCTGGATGGTTGGGATTGTGCCGGACGGGTTTTTTTGGCACGTCGTTGTCGTTTGCTCATGGAAGGTTTCCTGCCCATCTGCGGAGCTTGGTTGCGGCGTAGACAGATGTGGCGAGAAGCACGGTGGTGCCCAGGAGGAGGGCAACGGTGGCTCCGGTGCTCAGAAAGCCGGTTCGAAGGGCGTTGATCCACCAGGTATCAATGAGGTCGTAAGAAGCCAGAGAGGCTTCTATTTTTCTTTCTACGCCGGAAGAGATGGTATAGTTCAGCGAATTGCCGGTGAGATACCGGGCGATGCCTGATGTGAGTTGATAATAGCCGCCCAGAATAGGGGAGAGGTAGGGGGAAAAGATCAGATCGCCGGGATGTCCGGGATGGAAGATCAGATCGCCGATGCGTTTGTCCAGGACAAATCGGACAAACAGGTGTGGGTTGATCAAGGTGCCGGGAAGCTGGAACAGAAAACCCGCGATCCCCAAATATTTTGTGGTCTGACGTCCCGACTCCGAGTTTTCGATCAGGATACCCAGGGGCAGGATGAGAAAGGGGATGATGGGCAGGAGATAGCGGGGGCCCCAGTTGGAGCCACCGTGCCAGTCGATGATGAGTAGGAGTGGAAAAAAGTGGACACCCAGCAGTCCCAAAAAAAGGTTGGCTTCATTGGGGAGGGTATGTTTGAAGGCTTTAAACGCCAGTGGGACCAGGAGCACGACGGGTAAAAAAAAGATCAGCCCTCTGCCGGTGCTGAAGAGGTAGCCGTAGGCGGCAGTGAGGATTTGTGTGGGCCAGAGGGCCTGATAGCCGCCCTTTTGAACCAGGGTGTCGAGGTGATAACCGGTTTGAAAGATGCTGTCGTAACGGATCCAATTGTGCCAGGCAATGAGGATGAGAAATAAAATTAGCGGACCGACCAGGGCGGGTGTGTGTTTGGCGATTCTGGATTTCAAGGTCGGCCAGGCATAAAACAGGAAAATGGGCAGGACGACCAGGGTGTACAATTTCGTGAGCATCGCCAGGCCCATCCAGGATCCTCCCAGGACCAGTGAGGCGGGTGAATGGGTTTGCCTGTATTGGTAGAAACTGGCTGTGGCGCCCAGAAGGGCGATTCCGACCAGGGGTTCGGAAAAGCCGTAGCCGGAATAGGGGAAGGCCATCGAACCCAGGGAAAACATGGCGGTGAGCCAGAAAACTGTGGTGCGTTGATATCCCAGAGATCGTGCGAAGTTGAAAAAGAGAAGGCCCCAGAGGGCGCAGACAATCACATTGGTCATCGAGGTTGTAAACAGAGTCAAATAATCGGCCGGTAGGCGGGGCAGCATGGTTGAAAGCAGGTGGCCGATTGCATAGAAGGGGGTTTCCATCAGGGGCATTCCAAGGCCGTATTTGGAGTAACGTCGGCCGGACCTGCTGACGGTGCCGGTCCCGGCAGTGGCCGCATACTGTTCCTGCATTTCTTTGACCAGAAAGGTGCGGTCGCCAATGGCAACGTCTTGATCGATGACCAGGCTTTGGGCGGTAAGATAGTTCCAGAACCCGTCGCCCCCGTAATGGCCGCCGGCGGTAAGAGTATAGATACAGATCAGGAACAAACCCAGATACCCTGTTGCGGTTCGATCGGTCACATTGCTCTCCGGATTTTTTCGTACACCTGGAGGTAGACGCGTTCTTGTTCCCGAGCAATTTGATCCCAGGTAAATTGCTTGGCCCATTCTCGCCCGGCTTTGCCGAGGCGGCGGCGTTGTTCTCTGTCTTCGAGGAGGTGTTGCATGGCTTCTGCCAGGGCTTCGGGATCTTCAGACGGTACGAGCAGGCCGGTTTTATTGTGCTTTATGGCGTCGGCCAGGCCGGGAATGTCGGTGCCGATCACGGCTTTTTGAGCGGCACCCGCTTCGATGGCGACAATGCCCCAGCCTTCGTAGCGGGAGGGCATACAGACGAAGAGGGCAGCACCGAACAGGGCGATTTTTTGTTCGTCGGACACCGGTCCGGCGAAGGTGACGCGGTTGGAAATGCTGAGGGTGTCGCACAGGGTCTGGAGTTCTTGTTGGCGCTCGGGGGTGCCCCTTCCTGCCAGGACCAGGCAGACATCGGGGTGATGTGTGTGCGCCCGGGCGAAGCCGTGGAGCAGGATGTCGATGCCTTTGGTATAGGTATCGAGGCGACCGAAATAGAGGATGTAGTCACCTTCAGAGAATGGGGCTTCGAAGCAAACGGCGTTGACGCCGGTGTAGACCAGGTGCAGGTTGGCGTTTTTGACGACCTTTTCGATTTCCCGGGTGGCGGTGGGGGAGATGGTTAAAATATCGGTGTAGGCGTTCAAGGTCATGGTTTCGACGAGGCGAACACCGTGGCCAAGCAGGGGAAATTTTTGGATAGCATGGTCGCCCAACAAGTGCATGCACTCCAGCAGACACTGTTTCCGCAGTCGGGCAGGGGCCAGGAGGGGAGAGTAGGCCGAAAACTGGTAGACCCAGAGGTCGAATTCGGACCGGGCAACCATCCGGGAGGCCTCAATGGAGAAACTCAGACGGCTTAAGGGATAGGATCGATCAGAGCCTACGCGCAAGATGCGAAGCCCATCGGTTTCTTCTTCCCGTGGGGCATCGGGATAAGCGCCCATCAGGAGGGTGATGTCGTGGTTTTTTGCCAGACAACGAGAGATTTCCAGGGTGCGCAGGGCACCACCGCCGCCGCACCAGGGATTGGGGAAATCGTCGTATATGGTGTGCAGGATTTTCACGTCGAAGAAGATGCTTCGAGGAGTTCTTCCTGGGTAACGGTTGCCACGCCGACCTTGCCCACCGAGATGCCGCCGGCGAGGTTGCCGAGTTCGGCTGCCTCGGCAGGGGAGGCACCGGAGACCAGAGCCAGGGTGTAGACGGCTGCGGCGGTGTCGCCGGCACCCGAGACGTCGAAGACTTCGAGAGCCGTTGCCGGGATTTGCGCGCATTTCCCGTTGGGTTCGAAGAGTGCCACGCCTTTTTCACTGCGGGTCATGTAGATCTGGGGGATCTCGAATTGTTTGACCAGCCGGTGTCCGATTTCTAAGACCGTGTCTTCATCGGCGTGGTCCAGGTTGAAAGCGCCCAGGGCTTCGGACTGGTTGGGCGAGAGGGCCGTGACGCCGTGATATTTTTCAAAGTCGCGTCCTTTGGGATCGACCACAACCGGGCGGTTGTTGTGCCGCATAGTGTCCCGCACGATGTCCATCAAATGGTGGGTGACCATGCCTTTGGCGTAGTCGGAAACGTAGATGGCGTCTGCATCGGAAGTGTTCAGGGGTTCTTTGAGCGCGTCCAGGATGGCGTTGGAGACTGGGGTGCGTACTTCGTGGTCGAGGCGAACGATTTGTTGATTGTGCTGATATTGCTGGGTGCGGGCCATCACGCGCATTTTGGTGGTGGTTGGCCGATTGGAGTCGATGACAACGCCCTGGAGGTCGACGTTTTCGGCTTTGAGGCAATCCCGGAGTTTCTGGCCGCTGCTGTCGTCTCCAATCACGCCAACGGCGGCCACTTCGGCACCCAGGATGTGCAGGTTGTGAATGACGTTGGCCGCACCGCCGGGGAGAAAGGTCTCGGATTCGACGGCGACGATCGGCACGGGGGCTTCCGGGGAGATGCGGTTGACGGGCCCCCAGAAGTAGTGGTCGAGCATCAGGTCACCCACGACGAGGACGCGCTTGCCTGCAAACCCACTTAAGATGTCTTGAAGGCGTTTGGGGATCACGTTTGGGCTCCGTCGAGAATTTTCTGTACAATATTGGTGGTCGATTGGCCCTCGATTAGGGGGATGGTTTTGACCTGTCCGCCTGCGGCTTCCACTTCCTCCCTTCCGACGATTGTATCCAGGGTGTAGTCTCCGCCTTTGATCAGGATGTCGGGTAAAAGGGCGGCGATGAGGTGTTGCGGTGTGTCTTCGTCGAAGGGGCAGATGTGGTCGACGGCTTCGAGTGCAGCCAGGACGCCTGCTCGATCCTCCAGCGGGAGGATGGGTCGCCCTTCGCCTTTGAGCCGGGTGACGGAATCGTCGCTGTTGACGCCTAAAAAAAGGATATCGCCCTCTGAACGGGCTTTCTGGAGATAGGTGACGTGTCCGCGATGGATGAGGTCGAAGCAGCCGTTGGTGAACACGACTTTTGCACCAATCTCTCGATAGCGTTCTCGGACAAGTTGGGCCTGCTTTAGGGAGAGGATCTTGCTATTGGATTCTGCGGATCGGTCCCCCAGCGTATCGGTGAGTGCCCGGGCGAGCAAGGGGATCATGATCTCGTGATGGCCAGTGAACGTGTAGCCTATCCCGCCTTCCTGGGTGGGGCGCTGGATCACGTTGACCTGGGGTCGGTAGTGCTGGATCATGTCGAAGTTGGCGGTGATGAAGTTCTGGACTTTGTGTCCCAGATTGCGGGCGACGGTGAGGGCTTTGAGGAAGACTTCCGGGAGGATCACGGCCGAGCCGATGTTCAGGTAGGCCCCGCCTTCGAGGCTTGCAACAACCGAACAGAAGAGGCGGAAGTCCTCGTAGGAGGCACGACCGATGGCTTGGCCGTCGGCGGAGGGCTGTTGGTGGACAAAGTCGGTGCCAAGGGCGACGTGGACGGTAACGGGGATGTCCAGTTTGCGGGCGGTAGCCAGGATGCTTTGTCTTTGATGGGGCAAATGGGTCTCCAGAATTTTTTGTCCCAGGGCCTGACCGTAGCCGCCTTGCGCATCCCGAATAGTGTGGTTGATAAAATCGCCCGTATCCTGGGCCATGCCGAAGGAGCCGTCTTTCAGGCTTTCGGCGACATCTTCGGAGGTATTGCCGCACATTGCGATTTCGACATCGTGGATGGCGGTGGAGCCGTTCATGGCGATTGCAGAGATCCAGCCCCGGCGCATCAGGTCGTTGAATACGGGGGCCAACCCACATTTGACCACGTGGCCGCCGATACCAACGGCGATGGTTTTTTTATTTTGGATGGCTTCAGCGAGACCCCGAACAAGACTGCGCAAGTCGGCACCTTTGAGGATGTCCGGCAATCCGGTGAGCAACGCACCGAAGGAGGTGCCCGAACGGGGCGGGGCGGCGAAGCCAGCCAGAGAGACCAGGTTGGGGCGTTCGGAGAGCGGATAGGTTTTGACCTTGGAGAGGTCTATGGGAACGAATTTTGGATTGGAAGGCATTTTTAAAAAATTTCGAATTTGGCCTTGTAGAAGGCCGTAACGAAGGTGCTGGGCTCAACACCAGGGGGCTTCGAGAATACTTTGAAAGTTGGATCCACCTCTTGAGGCATCGGAAGCTGATGTCTCAAGAAGGTGCAAGGCCGGAAGCGTCGGGTGCCTGGTGTAAAATCCAGTCTGACACTTCGGACAGGTCTTTGCCGATGCAGGCGATTTTGTGCAAAGTGTCCGAATCGGCCTGGTCCCGGATTTGTTGGCCAGAGCCTGTGAGTACGAGTGCGCCGTGACAGCCGACATTCCAGCCGGCCTGGAGGTCGGTGATATTGTCGCCTATCATAATAGAACGCGCCAGGTCCAGGTTGCGTTCAGCGGCGGCCTGGAGGAGCAGACCGGGTGCCGGTTTGCGACAGTTGCAGATTGTTTTGTCGCCGTATTCGGGATGATGTGGGCAGTAGTAGACGCCGTCTACCTGGGTGCCGATTGCTGCGAGCTGGCGGTCGAGTTCGCGGTGGATATCTGCCAGATCGGTTTCGGTGATATATCCCCGGGCAATGGCGGACTGATTGGTGATGATCACCACCGGATAGCCTGCTTGCTGGAGGCGCGCAATAGCTTCTCCTGCTCCGGGGATCAGTTGAAGGTCTTCGGCACGACGGAGGTGGTGTACGTTGACATTTAACGTACCGTCCCGGTCGATGAAAATTGCCGGTTGGCTCATAGGGTGCCTTTGGTCGATGGAATTCCTTCCACTCTCAGATCGTGCGTCACAGCGGTTCTTAAAGCCCGGGCAACGGCTTTGAAAATGGCTTCGATACTATGATGGGCATTGGTCCCGCGCAGGAGGTCGATGTGCAGGTTCAAGCGGGCGTTGTCGGAAAATGCCCGGAAAAATTCCAGACCCAGGATGGTGGGGAAAGTGCCGATCCTTTCCTCGGCGAAGTCGGCGTGGTAGACCAGATAGGGGCGGCCTGAAAGGTCGATGACGGCCCGGGCGAGGGCTTCGTCCATCGGGACGTAGCTGGCACCGAATCGGGTGATGCCGGTTTTGTTTCCGAGGGCTTGAAACAGAGCCTGACCCAGGCAGATGCCGATGTCTTCTACGGTGTGGTGCGTATCGACATCCAGATCTCCCCGGCAAGTGACGTTCAGATCAAACAGACCGTGCCGTGCAAGGGCGGTGAGCATGTGGTCGAAAAAGCCGATGCCGGTTTCGGATGTACAGGTGCCGGATCCGTCGAGGGTGAAGGTAATGTCGATATCGGTTTCTGAGGTTTTGCGCTGGATATGTGCAGTACGAGGGTCGGGCATTGGTTTCCCCATTTGGGCAAGGCATTCATTTCTGGTTCTTATTCAGGCTGAGGTCGCTACGGGTTCAGGGAGTGTGCGTTCGATTTCGTCAACCCGATATCCAAAACCCGGGCCTTCAATCGAGGACAGGTCCAGGGTGCCGTTGGTGCGTCGGTAGAGACCAGGGTGGATTTCAGCTTCTTTTAGAGAGGCTTCGGGATAGAATTGCATGGCATTGGTTTCTACGCCCATAATGGTTCCTGCATGGGCGGCCAGGAGGACGTGGGGAATTTGTGCCAGCATCGGATTGGTGAGGTCCTGAACCATCAATGTCATGCCGTGGGCTTTGGCCCAGCAGAGGGAGAGCAGGGCACCGGTCTGGGTCTTGCAGGTTTTCAAGGCCACGCCGGTCCAGCCCAAACTGCGGCCGAGTTTGACCAGGTGCCAGTCGTGGGCGCTTTCGTCCATGAAAAGCGGTTTGCGGGCCGAAACGCTGTGCACATCGATTCGATGGGTTTCCAGATCATAGGGGAAGGGCTGTTCTACATAGAGAATCATGCCATACAGGCGCGGGTGTTCTACGACCAGCCTGTCGAGGATTTCGTTGACGTAGTCGGGGTGTTCTACGGTGCAATTAAAATCGGTGGTCAGCCAGCGCACCCCGTTTGCTTCTCCAATCTGCCCGACCTGTACCAGGCGTTCATAGTCCCAGGCTGAGTCGTTGCCGCGTAGTTTAACTTTGAGGCATTGCAGACCGTCCTGGACGATCCAGTCGCTTAAAAGGACAGGATAACCATCGTTGGGTTCGGAGCCGTCCAGTTCGGATTCTTGAATCGGGTCTACGCCTCCTACAAGGTGCCAGGCCGGGAGCACGTTTGGGCGAGGGGTGGCGAAGAAATCCTGGGGATAAGTTCCGGCAAATGAGACGGTCGCCCCTTCTGCTGGGGTGAGGAATCGGGCCAGGTCCACGTTCATCCAATCAGCGTTGTAGGTTTCGTAGGTGTTGCGCTGATGGCATATACCGTAGGCGTCGTGGAGGGCGATGTCGAAGGCCGAGCAGCAGACCAGGGCGGCCAGATAGGGCATCGGTTCGGCGTTTCCCCGTTCTCGATTGAATGCTTCTAACAGGGGCGGCAGCTTGTTTTCCTGGAAGGCGTATCCGACTTCGAGGGGGTGGCCGGTTGTCTCAAAGGTGGCCCAGGTTTCAGCGAGTTGAACCGTGAAGGTTTTGAGGGCCTGCTCTCGTTCTTCGTAGGACAGGGCGCTGGGCCAGACCCACTGTACGCTTAAAGGGGTTTCTCCCCAGCCTTCGGCGGTTTGACCTCCGATATTTGTGACCTGCATACAGACCCGGGCACAGGTAACGTGGGTCAAAATCTCGGGGCCGAATTTAAGGGGGACCCGGGTTTCGACCGGGAGAAAATAGAGGGCCGTTTTGGTGGGGCGAATGTCGGTGTCTTTTCCCATTAGGGGGTCTCCCTGAGCGTTTTTTCAAGTGCTTTGAGGAAGCAGTCGTTTTCTTCTTGCGTGCCAATGCTGACTCGAAGCGCCTTCGAGAGCATCGGATAGGATGTGACGTTGCGGATCAATATGCCTTGTTCGACCAGGCCGTTGAAGACGGCTTCGGGGTCTTCGACTTCAAAGAGGATTAAATTGGCCTGCGAGGGGTAGGGATGCGCTCCGTTCAGGGCTTGCAAGGCATGGAACAGGCGTTGCCGTTCGGCCAGGATTGCTTCGATGCGCTCCTGGATGAGTTGCTTTTGCTGCACGATTTCCATCGCCGCGGTGTAAGAGAATAGGTTGATGTCGAACGGGATTTTCCCTTTTACGATTTCCTGTGTGATATCGGGGTGGGCGATGAGGTAGCCAATGCGGATACCGGCAGCGCCGAAGGCTTTGGAGAAGGTTTTGAGCACGACCAGGTTGGGGTGTTCAGGCAATAGGTCGAGGGCGGTGTGATCGCTAAATTCTCCGTAGGCTTCGTCCAGGAGGACCAGGGCATCGGTTTGGGAGAGCAGCGCTTTCAAATCGTTATTGGAGATGGCGCATCCGGTGGGGTTGTTGGGAGAGCAGAGAATGACCGTGTGGGCGTTTTCTTTGTGAATGGCTTTTTGGATGGCCGGGATGTCGAAGGTGAATGCTGGGGTGAGGGGGACAGAGATGGTCCGGCCGTTGAAGAGGCCGGTGTATAGACCATAAAGGGAAAAGGATGGAGACGGGATGACCACCGGGGCGTCGGGATGGGTGGTGAGGGCCAGGAAGAGCTGGATGAGGGTGTTGGAGCCGTTACAGACAATGACCTGGTTGGGAGAGACGTTGACGTGATCGGCCAGGGCAGCGGCCAGGTCCAGGGGCATAGGGTCGGGATAGCGGGACCAGGGACGGGTGGAGACGGTTTTGAGAATCTGGGCTTTCAGGTCTTCGGGGACGTCGAACGGGCTTTCGTTTTGGTTTAGTTTGATGGGGCAGTCGTAGGCTTTGAGGTGATAGCCTTCGATGGCGCGGACCTGGGGGTTGATTCTGTGGAGAGGAGGCGTTGGTGGTGTCATCCTGCTATGTTTGCCTTTTGCGAATCGCATTGGCATGGGCATCCAGGCCTTCGGCTTCGGCCATGGTGATAATATGGCCGGCGGTTTTTTGGAGGCGTTTGGGGGTGTAGTGTACGATACTGATATTTTTTGTGAAGGTGTCGACTCCGACGGAGGAGGCGAAGCGGGCGGCACCGGCGGTGGGTAAGATGTGATTTGTACCGGCATAGTAATCGCCTACGGGCTCGGAGGAGGCGGTGCCCAAAAAGATGGCACCGGCGTGACGAACCGATTCCAGGTGAGACCAGGGGTCGTCTACGATGAGTTCGAGGTGCTCGGGGGCGATCCGATTGGACAGGTCGATGGCTTCGGCCAGATCTTTGACGATCACAACGGCACCGTAATTTTTCAGGGCCTGTTCGATGGCTTCCCGGTGTGTCAGATCGGCGGCCTGGATTTGGACTTCCTGGGCGACTTTTTGGGCCAGGTCTGCAGACGGGGTGATGCAAAGGGCGGCTTCAAAGCCGCTTCCGTGTTCGGCCTGTGAGAGCAAGTCTGCAGCTATGTGGGAAGGATCGGCACCGGTATCGGCGATGACGACGATTTCGCTGGGGCCGGCGACCATATCGATATCGACGGTTCCAAAGACGCGTTTTTTGGCAATCTGGACCGAGGGGTGGCCCGGGCCGACCAGTTTGTCGACTTTGGGCACGCTTTCGGTACCATAGGCCAGGGCGGCCACGGCCTGGGCACCAAACATCTTGTAGATTTCTGTGATGCCTAAAATATGCGCAGCGGCAAGCACGGCCGGGTGGACCGTTCCATTCGGTTGCGGGGGAGTGGCCACGCAAAGGTGGGGCACGCCTGCGATTTGAGCAGGGATGGCGGCCATCAAGAGGGTAGAAAAGAGGGGGGCGCTGGCGCCGGGAATGAGCAGGGCCACCCGTTCGAGCGGCAGCAGGCGTTTTCCGAGAATAACGCCGTCTCCATCTTCGATAAACCACGATGTTTGTTTCTGAGCGCTGTGAAATCGTCGGATGTTGTCTGCTGCTGCGGTGATAACTTCGATGAGGTTGGAGTCGGTATCCCTGTAGGCTGTCTCGATTTCGGATTGGGTCACCCGGAGGTCTTCTGCCCGAAGGAGGACACCGTCGAACTTGTGGGTGTATTCCAGGAGGGCCCGATCGCCCTGGTGACGTACGGCGGAGATGATTTCCTGGACTGTGGCTTCCAGTTCGGGGGTGAAATCGGTGGTACGAGACACGATGGCGTGGAGCTTATCGGGGAGTGGGTCGGAGGTGTATTCGACGATGTCGATCATGGGTGAAGATAGGATCTGTCTGTGGGCTGGAGAATGTGCCTACGAATCGGTGTGCTGGTAGGCTCTTTGGCGACGATGGGTTCAATAGATGACTTTGTTCAATGGATATTCGATGATGCCTTCGGCCCCGATTTTTTTGAGCTGGGGAATGATGTCGCGCACGACATTCTCATCCACGATGACTTCGATGGCCACCCAGTCTTCGTTCAGGAGGTTGGAGATGGTCGGATTGTTCAGGGCCGGCAGGTGTTCGACCACGACATGGAGGTCTTTGCGGCGAACGTTCATTTTGAGGCCGACTTTGTCTTCGGCCTGAAAAGCGCCTATGAGAAGGGTGGCGATATTCTGCGCTTTCTCACGTTTCCAGGGGTCTTTCCAGGCCTTTTTATTGGCAATAAACCGGGGGGTAGTTTCAAACATGGTTTCCACAATGCGTAGCTTGTTGGCCCGAAGGGAGGATCCGGTTTCGGTAATCTCGGCAATGGCATCGACCAGGCCGGGCACCTGGACTTTGGCCTCGGTAGAACCCCACGAATACTCCACGTTGGCTACCACGCCTTTTTCCTGGAGGTAGGACCGGGTGGCATGAACCAGTTCGGTGGCGATGCGTTTGCCCTGGAGGTCCTGAACCGAGTGGATGGGGGCGTCTTCGGGCACAGCGATGACCCAGCGGGCCGGCTGCGAGGTGGTTTTGCTGTATTGGAATTCGGCAATTTCGACAATATCGGCACCGTTTTCCAAAATCCAATCGATACCGGTCAGGCCCACATCCAGGACACCCTGTTCCACATACCGGGCAATTTCCTGGGCGCGGAGGAAGAGGCCTTCTAACTCGGGATCATCGATCGTTGGTGTGTAAGATCGATAACTGGCTCGGATTCGATACCCGGCTTTGGCAAAGAGGTTGAGTGTCGACTCTTGCAAACTGCCGGATGGCAGGCCAATTTTTAGAAGGGACATTGCGGCTGGTTTCTCCTTAGCATAAGACAAACAAAAATACAGGCATTTAGATCCCGTTAAAGATAAGCTTTTTGGAATGGATTGGGAAATTTTTGTCGTATCGTATGATCTTGCAACCGGGGATGGAGATAAAAAAAAGTCCCAAAGACCGGCTTTGGGGCTCTTAATATTATGTCTGAAAGTGGTGTGAAAGATTACCGATTCTGGCTTTCAATAAAGGCGATTAGGCCGTTGAGCGAGGTATGAATTTCCTGGAAATGCTTATTTTCTTTGAAATCTCGGATCAAGTCCCAGCGGTCGTAACTAAAAGAATCCCGTGAATATTCGGAGGGATCATAATAGAATTTGACACCAAGCCCGGTGATGGTCGGATATTCTCCGTCCTTGACCTGGGCGTTTTCGGTGTTGACATTGCCGTTTTCATACAAGGGTCCGCTGGTGGATTCTATGCGGACGATCTTTGACAGAATTTGAATCTTCATCGGGATATCGGGCTGGTAGATCTCGGTTTCCCGGTTGAATCGGATTTTGGGATAAAAGTTTAAAAGGTAGCAGGTATTGACCAGGGTATTGACTTTGTCCTCTATGCGCATCGATAGGTGATCGGATCCGAGGATGTAGTTCATAAATTCATCCGTCGGGTCCATCTTGATGCCGCCGATACCGAAATCGATGAGGTCGATTGGGAGTCCGGCCTCTCTCCGGATGTCGCCATTGGTCCGGACCGTCATGTTTTCGGTTCCGACCCGGGTGACTTCGGAAATCATGTCGTAATATTCGGTGGGGGATTCGGCGCTGACGGTGGTGTTGAAGTTCAGGACAATGGTATCGCCGTCCTTCAAGTTGAAGGGGTCCTTCCGGTCGGAGACCAGGCTGGGCGGCTTTCGAATGTAGAAGCTACGGGATTCTTCCTGACGCTGGGTTTCCAGTTTTCTGGCCGTTTCCAGCCCCAGCACATCCGATTTGCCCATGTCTAACAGGGCGACCTTGTTGGATCGGTCGTCCATATAGGGTTTGCCCACAAAGACCACCCGGTTTTTGGCTTAGTACTAGTTACAACAAACTGAACACGACTTCCCATCTGT
>JAPUJS010000432.1 GCA_027296045.1 bacterium
CCCGATCACTTTGAGTTGCTTGCCGAACAATCGAACGTGCTTTCTGCCCACATCCCGGGGTTTCACGCCCAATAAATCGGCCGTCTTCCCCGGCAAAATACAGGCGGTTTCTCCGGGCCGAAACCAGCGCCCCGTAGTCAGGAATTTGTCAATCCCCGTTACCTGCGCCTCCTCAGGCACCATCCCCAAAACGCCCGGTGCTTTCACCGATTGCTTGCCCACAGATACAGGTGTCTTTTTGTTCTCCTTTGTCACATACCAGCTCCGGGGTACGACAATCGCCACATCCTTGAAATTCACCGACGCATAATCATAGGCCGACTCTTCCAACGCCCCCCAGAACTTGCTGCGAATCAAAAACCCGGGATACACCCCTTCCACATCCCGATGCAACTGATGAAACTCCAGCGACGACTTGATCGATGTAAAGGACAGCACGGTGAAGGTCAACAACACCAGCGTCACAAACGTCAACCAGGTCCGCAGCTTCCGGCGCTTCATGTTTGCAATACCCAGATGAAACGCCGCCACAGACGCACTCACCCGACCCACATCCGTGTCATGGAGCAACACATCGTCGCTTCGAAGCCGTCGCATGTTGTCGTTAAACCGTCCGAACACAATCGCAATCACAAACAGCGCCAGGAACATAATCACAAAGGACAGCAAAATCACAAACGGGTTCGACAATTGAAAGGCCGGATGCACCTGAGAGATCAGCATCCAGATCACGATAAAAACACCCGTCAAACCCAGGATCTGCCACCGGATATCCGAAGCCGTGAACACCAGCCGTTCTACAAAAAACGCACACGGAATCACCAGAATCATAAAAAAAATAACGCCCCGGATCACATCGTTCTGGGTCGCCTTCACATCCGGATAGGCCCGTGATTCAATCCCCAACCCGGCCCGCGAATGTTTCGCAAAGCTGTCCCAGTCTTTTTCCTGCATCGCGCGTTCGGCCTCATCGATGTGGTGCTTGGCCTGTGCGTGCAGCGCTTCCAGCCGCTGGTTCTCAATCGAAAAGTCCCGCAGCTCCTGCATCCGGGCCTCGTTCAACGTCCACATATCCTTGGCCGCTTGAAACGACGTGCGCACAAACGATCCGTGGCTCCAGATCTGAAACCCCGCGCCCCGGGCGATCTGCTTGGTCTCTGCACTGCTCGAATTCAACAGCAACAGCCGGACACCAATCGAGCCCGACCGCATCGCCACTTTCACCTTTTCGCCCGGACTGGTAAACACCACCCCCACCGGCTCATCCTCGCCCGATCCGATGGAATAGCCATATTCCTGGGGCACCGTATTGCCCTCCCCATACACACTGATCTGGTGCAACGTATTCAAATATCGAGGATCCACCGTATCGTAAAAATCCGTTGCCACACACGGAAACAAAATCAACGTGCGCTCAATCGTCCACCAGTTGGCAACAAACGTATCGCTATAAGCCCGATTGGTGGTCTTCCGATTGGGCGCATACGTAATTTCACCCGACTCAGGATCCAGATAAAAGGTCTGCAAATTCACCCGTGGATTGGCCCGATTGGCAAAATCAATCAAACCGGGGATATAAAACTCTCCCTTCTCATCGGCCAGATCATAATAAATCATACGCACGCCCCGAACCGATTTTGGAGAACCCGTTCGCGGATACCCATTGCTCACCGTGCGAAGGACGGCAATCGCTCCCGGCCGCGGCTTATTGGGCGTAATACTGCGCCTCGGAAACGTGCGCACATAGCCCTTCAACGCCCGCATACGGTCGTCTGGCTCCAGCTTGTAGGACGGCAAAAAGGGTTCCCAATTCAAGCTCAGATCCAGCACCCCGGCCAGCAACCGGATTTGCCCGGTCAGGTTTTTGTAATTCACAAACGCAGGCGTATCCAGCGGCGTATCCACCCGAAATCGCGCGTCATTCACCGTCACCAGATTCAGCGCCGGCGTCCCGGCCTTCAAGACCCACTCGCCATCCACCTTCAAATTCTCGCCCGGCATATACATATCCCAGTTCACGCCGCCCTTGGGATTGATGCCATCAATCAGCGCCGTCCTCGGGTCCAACCCGATCCGTTTGGCAATCGCCTTGCCAAACTGCACAAAGGACTTGCCGAAAGGCGTGAAAAACCGCTTATAAAAAAAGTGCTCCGAACCGTTCCACACCCCAATCTCATCCGTCTGGCTGGACAGATCCAGCCCGATAAACAACGGAATATCGATCGGATCGCTCATCAACGCCTTAAAATGCTTTTCCTTGCGGGAATGCCGGTTCAAAAAATCGCTGATGCCCCTCGAGCCCAGATGGTGTCCCGTACTGGCCAGAAACAACACCGTATGCCCGGGCGGAAACGTATGAAAATAGCTCGCCAATTCCAGAAGCCCCACAATCCCACAGGCCATCTCCGCACCCGGCGCAAGCGCCGGTACCACCGACATCGCGTCGTAATATGCATTGATCACCACAATCTTATCCCGCAACACCGGATCGGTTCCCGGGATCCATCCCAAAATATTTTTCGCCGGGTTTTTCTCCCACTCCATCCGCGCCTTCAATTCAACCGAAATCGTTCCCTTTTCCTTCAATTGCGCCTGCAGCCGACGACCCGACGCCTGGTCGATCCAGAAACGCTCCACCGAATTGGGCACCTGTAAAAATTTCTGTTCCGCCTGGGTAAAAGAGGTGGAATCAGGCTCAATAAAAATCACCTGTTCCGCCCCCAGCATCGCCGCTTTCAACCAGTTGTTCCACGTATTGAATTCCATCAACACGGCGGTTTTTTCCACATCCCGTCCATTCAAAGCGCGAAATGTCCCATCCCCCCCATCAATCAATTGGGTCCGAATCCCACCCCGGGGCAGCGTGGACGTCTTAACCAGATTCGGCCAGATACCGTGAATGGGAAACGTCTCTCCCGTGTCCAAATTAGTCAGTGTGCCGCCCTGGTCCACCGGCGAAGTAATATCAAACGATTCCGTCGTCACCCGTTCCAACCCCAGTTCCCGGAATTTCGACTCAATAAACCGGGCCGCCGCTTCATGCCCTGCATAACCCGGCACGCGTGATCCCAGCCCGGTCAGATACGCCATCGTCTCTCGAATATTCGATTCCCGAATCCCATCCAGCACCCGACTGGCCACTTCCTCGGCTCGAGGCACTTCCAGCAAGCGCACCGGATCCGGCCCCTTTAATCCCAGCAATCCGGTCACCCACGGATCCAACCGCTCCGGCCCCAGTCCAATCGTCAAAAACGCAAACGCAGCAAACACAGCAACACAGAAGGTTCCGAAACGACGATAGTTGCTCATAAAAACTCCTTCTACGCAGCCCTGAAATGCACCACATGCCCTTTGTCGGGAAACCAGATGATATCAATGGCGGCCGATAAGACCACGGCCAGCACATAACCAACCAGCAATCCGATAAACAACGGCCTCGACTTCCGATACACCAAAGGGCCACCCACTTTGAGCATCAGCAGCTTGATCAACCAGGCCAAAAAAATCGTAAAACTGCTCGCCCGGACCAGAGGCGACCCCGAAAGCGCCAGACCCACCGGATGGAAGGGCCACCAGACAAATCGATGCCGCATATAAAGCAGCCCGGCCATCAAAAGCCCGCCAATTCCAAAAAAACTCAACTCGGCCGGATTCCGTTCGAAAAAAGGACCCTGCTTGGACAATTTCACCGCAGTAGCCGCATTCTTAAAATTATTCCTGGCATTGTTGAGCACCTCTCCAACATTAAACTCAACGGCCCCGTGCTGATAGCCCAGGTTCAGCGTCAACCAGACGCCGACCAAAAAACTGGCCACAAACGCCAGAGACAGCGCCCACATCAACCGCCGCCTGTTGCCCGGCACCCCTTCTGCAACCCGACCCGTCTGAGCAAGCGCCGGTAGAAACAACCCCTTGCCGTCGCCGGCAATGAGATTGGCAAACCGAATCGACACCTGCGTATTCGGATCAATGCCCCGATTTCCCAAAAAGGGCGAGATCAACCCCCAGGGCGTCAGCGGAATCTGGGTATAGGGCATGCCCGTATCCGACAAAATCTTGGCCATGCCCACATAGCAAAACACCATACTCAGCAACAACATCGCCCCCTGGATCGGGTCGAACCCCATACGCAACACAAAGAGATACAAATAGGCCATGCCGCCCAAAAACCCGATCAACGCCGACCGGTAAGACATCAGTTCCTCCCGATCGTCCACCCGATCGTCCTTGTCCAGTGCCTTGAGTACCACATCCCGCAAATGCCGCCTGGCCACCCAGAACATCGAGATCACCATCACCACAAAAGCGCCCCGCGTTTGCCACCGGTAAACGCCCCGATACACATTCGGCGACATGGTTTTATACCCCAGCTGGCTGAGCCACCCGCCCTCCACAATAAACAACACATCAAAAGTCCAGACGGAAAACAATACGTCTAAGCTGGCAAAATAGGAAAAGAAGATCGAAAAAATACCCGGCGCAATGCGAATGCGCGGATACTGGGGGTCCAGCACACGCCACCCCGAATTGTGAATCGGAAATCGCGGGAAATTGGGTTCAAAATAGTTGATGCAGTTCCAGGCCAGCATGCCAAACGAAACCCCAAATCCGATCCAGAACAGCCGGTTGCGCGTAAATTCGGGCAGATGCCGCTTTCCATCGCCAGGGAGAGACGCCATTTCAACCAGTGGGACCATGGTCGGAAACGCCAGCCGTTCGTTCTGGACCCACTGTTTCCGAAAAATCGTGGTCACACACGACATCACCACAAAGGCCGCCGTAAACGCCATAAACCACCAGAAAAGCGGCAACACCCACACGTCCCAGGGGATCGAAGCCCCTTCCGGCAGCCCCTCGAAAAACCAGGTGACCGCATTGCCCTCGTTGTTCGGAACCAACCAGTTGGGCAAATAAGGATGCACAAGGGTGTCCCAAGAATTTTCGGGTGACGCATAATAATAGGGCGCTGCAATACGTCCGATCAAAAATCCAACCGAACTCGAAGCCGGCAGGGTCGCCCCCACAATGCCCATGGCCAGGATCGTATGCCATTCGCCGGACGACAGCACAAACCGGGTGTATCGAGAAATCACTGCCAACCCCAGAATCATCACCACAAACACCATCAACATCGCCATCGGCACATGCGAAAGCGTCATCCGGGACCCGTGATAATAATAGCGAATATACGTCGCCACCACATCCAGGACCACCACCAGAAACAATCCCAGGGCCACCGCCTGAACCGTCACCCCTTTATTGACAATGCCCAATTGCGCATCCGGTGTTTCTTGTGCTTGAGCCATAGCCACATGTCCTCTTAATTGACAAGCCCTCGCAACACCTCCCGACACTGTCCCTCATGATTCCCCGTCACATTATACGCAAACGTATTCATCCGCCGATCCCGGTCCGACCCATTCGGACCGCTCCCGTGAATAGTCAATGCGCTGAAAAACACTCCGTCCCCCGGTGCCATCTCCACCGACACCGCACCCTCCCGCTCCTGGTAATGCCCCGGCAAAAACACTCCAAAACTCGTTTGTGCCCGTTCGTGTTCCTGCAACCCCCACGTGTGGCTCCCCGGAATAAACTGGATACATCCATTCTCCAGATCCGCCCCATCAATCGCCAGCTGGCAATTCACCATCAAAGGCTTGTTGTCCTCTTTCTTCCAGTAAGCATAATCTTGATGCCAGGGAATCGCCGTTCCGTCGTTTGCCGCTTTCATCAGGAGCTTGCTGTGAAATAACGAAATGTCCTGCCCCATCAGGTCTTCAATGATATCCAATATCGCTTCGCACCGCAAAGCTTTATTCAACGTGGGACTCACCACCTCACTGTGCATCAACTGCCGAATACGCTTCGGCAACTTCGGGTCCTCAAACTCCTCCCACGACACCCCCACCCCTTCGACCTCGCCTTCCGCCATCCGCTCGTGCAACCCCTCAATCTCCCGGTCCACCGATGCAATCCAGTCATCTGGAATCAACCCCTTCTTCAACACATACCCGTTCGCATCATAAAACGCACGCTCTTCAACCGTCAATCCCATCGTTCTCTCCTAACCGTCAAACTGCGCGTCAATCGCTTCCACCTTCTCATTCAACCGATCCTCCGCATCCGTCCCCCGCATCTCCGGTACAATCTTCCCCACCCGCTTCGCCACCGGTCCCCCTCCCGACGTATACCGGTGCAAATAGGCAATATCGTGCAAATCCGACCGCCAGGACAACAGCGCCTCCTTCATCGCCCAGAGCACTTCACGGTGAGCATCACTTCCGCTTAGATCGTTGTACTCATCTGGATCCTTCTCCCGATCAAACAAACGCGCCTGACCTTCCTCCAGATAATACTCCAGCTTCCACCGCTTCGTCGCCAGCGCACAGGATTTGAACAACGTGCCCACCGCACACCTTCGAGGCGAACGCTCTCCATTTTTCGCCGCCGTAAACACATCAAACCCCTGCATCGTCGGCTCGCTCAAACCCGCCGCCCCCAAAATCGTCGTCGCAATATCATTCCACATCACAAAATCCCGCGTCTCCCCCGCTGCCAGTGTCCCCGGCATCGACATCACAAACGGCACCCGCCACGTATTGTCGTAATACTGATGTTTATTGTCAAACCCGTGATCGTACAAATCAATCCCGTGATCCGACGTAAAAATCACCAGCGTCTCCTCCCGCAGCCCGTTTTCGTCCAGATATGTCATCAGCCGCCCCACCTGGTCATCACAATACGACGACAGGCCATAATACAGCTTCCGAATCGCTTCAATCTCCTCCGCCGTATACCTCGGCCGATCCCGCAGAGCCAGCAAGCGCTGGGCATGTTCCGGCTCCCCATCGGTCTCCGGGTTCTTCGGGGGCGGCGGCAACATTTCGTCCGTATACAGCGTCCCCCACTTCCCCGGCGGATCCAGAGGACCGTGCGGGCTCAACATCGAGCAAAAAGCGAAAAATGGGCCGTCGCTCTGCTTGCGCGCCTCCTCTATCCCGTCGATGGTCTTGGTCGTCACAAACGCATCGAAAAACAAATCTTCGGGAATCGAGTGCGGATACTTCCCCGCATTCCCCTCATATCCGTGTTCCTTCAAGTAGGCCGCATAAATATTATTCCCTACCCCGCTCTTCCCCCCTGCAGCCGAATAGTCAATATCAAACGAGTCCGGCATCGCCCCAAAATGCGTCTTCCCCGCCATCACATTCGTATACCCCACCTCTTTCAACCGATCCGTGAAAAACAGCAAACCCTCACGCCGGGCAATCCCGTTTTCCATCGACCCGTGCACCGGCGGGTGCAACCCCGTCATCAAACTACACCGCGTAGGCCCACACACCGGCGCATTCGTGTGTGCCTGCGTAAA
Source organism: bacterium (assembly GCA_027296045.1). GTDB lineage: Bacteria > Latescibacterota > UBA2968 > UBA2968 > UBA2968 > JAPUJS01. Next base: position 7,370 of record JAPUJS010000432.1, read on the forward strand.
CATCACTCCCTCGGCCGCCAGCCGATCCAGATGCGGAGAAATCGCCTTGGGGTAGCCCATACAATTTAAAGTATCGCACCGCTGCGTGTCCGTCGAGATCAAAAGAATATTTGGTTTATCCATTTCCCCTCTTTCAAAGATATTGATATGAGAATGCTTGAAAAAGCCTATTTCCACCACACCAA
>JAPUJS010000433.1 GCA_027296045.1 bacterium
TATCGTGCAGTGCAATATCAATTGCCGAAATCGCCGCCGTCAACACCCGCCCACCTTCAAAATACTGACTGCGATACATCTCCTGCCACAGCCCGCCGATCCGCATCGGATCCTGCCCGATCAGAAATTCCTTATAATGCGTAATCGCACCCACCACTGCCAGCTCCCGCCTGGACAGGCCCGACTCTCCCCACCCATAAATCCCCTCATCGGTCTCCACTTTCACCACCAGTTGATTCCGGTGTCCCACCCAGACCGGATAGGTTTTGATATCGATAATCTTCATGTCTCTGCTCCTGGTTGAACATTCACAAAAAGAAATCCCACACGACGCTTTCAAGGTAGTGTGGGATGGATAAACATTCAACTTAAATTTAAGAGACAGGTCCTGACAAAGTCCCTATTTTGGCGTAAAATCGGGCATCTTATGCCATCATTTACACCAAAATAGGGACGAAATCAAGCAACCGACCCAACAATACATGAGAGCCGTGTTGTTTTTTGTGTGATGGGAAAAGCATAAGGGAGCAAAAGCAGCACCCAACTTCACCCCGTGACATACACCTATGATATTTCCTACCGATCTGGACGGAGAGAATTGATTTGGAAGGGATCACTCTGTGGGCAAGAAAGACTCCTGTCAGACATTTTCAAATTTACGAACTTTAATGCGGCTTGTTTTTTTCTGGATCTGAGCTAAGTCATAGTTCATTTGCTGACGCAACCAGCTTTCGGCACTGCCGCCGAACGCTTTGGACAGGCGTACTGCCATTTCCGACGAAATTCCGTTGTGCCCGTGGATCAGCCGTGACAAACTTGTGCGGGTTACACCTAACCCCTTGGCAACCTCCGTGATGGATAGACCGAGCGGTTCAATGCACTCTTCAAGAACAACCTTACCGGGATGGGGAGGATTCTTCATAGGCATGGTACTTTCTCCTTCTTCAATGATAATCTTCATAATTTACATCGGCCACATCTGCCCTTTCAAAGCGAAAGGTGATGCGCCAATTCGCCCGCACTGTAACAGCCCATGATCCTGATCGATCTCCTTTGAGTTGGTGCAAGCGAAAACCGGGCAAATTCATATCCTCTGGACCCTGGGCAACTTCAAGCCGTGTCAGAATGTTCTGTAGTTTACCCACATGTTCCGGATGAACACCGCGCGGGTCGTCTCTTTCATAGGTCTCCTCACAAGGGTATATCAAAAAGAGACCCACGCGAACTCGTTTCGCTCCAGCGTGTTCTACTATGACAATTTCTCTCGATCCTATCCGTGATGACCTGATCGCCTGGGCCGAATCCCTCTGGCTCGAGGACACGGGCACCTTCCGCAACGGTGCCTCGATCGTGCCCAGCCTTCCGAGCTCCCTTTTCATCACCTATATCCTGTACAGTATGGATGCGCTCGACGCAGTCGCGTGTGACCGTGCGAGATGGATCGCCTGGATCCAGTCGCAGCAGAGCGAGCAGGACGGGTCCTTTGCCTTTCCGCCGAAGGGCTCGAGTCGGCCGAGACGGGGTATCGCGCTTTGGAACGCGGTTCGTGCGCTCAACATGCTGGGGGCCCAGGTCGCACGGTTCCCGGCTTATCAGCGGGAAGCGATGACGGTAGACGGACTCCGTGCGTGGTTCGCAACCTGGAAAGTATCGGGCAACACGCATCACGAAGTGCTCGCGCTCGTACCGACCTTGGCCAGCCATCCAGATGCCGCGTGGGTTGAGGCCTTCTTCGAAGCGCTGGTCGAGCAGCAGCATCCCGCGCTGGGAACGTGGCCGAAGGAGGATGCCGTCAACATCAGTCGAACCTTTGCCTACAGCCTGATTCATATGGGGATGGACCGGTTGCCACCGCAGGCCGAGAAAATCGTGGATGCCATGCTGGACCTTCAAGCTGAGGATGGCTTCTGGCACGGACGTCCCGCTTATTCAACCATGGACGCGGTCTATCTGTTATCGCGGTTGGCGAAAGCAATCCAGTGGCGTGAGGCGGAGGCGAACTCCGCGCTGCACCGCGTGGTGGATGCGTTGATTCCCTATTACGTAGAGTGCGCGGCACGTGACAAGTCTGATACCCACCAATTCGCAGCAGTCGTACAAACTTTCGCGCTGCTGTCACAGGCATTGCCCGAGCGGTTTACGACGTCGCGGCCGTGGCGGTTCGGATGGGGCAACAGGGCGTTCTGGCGGTGTCGTGTGATCAAAGAGGAATTGGACGCTCACGAGTAGAACACGCACATTACAGACGCGCAACTCGACACCTACAAAGAGCAGGGCTTCCCGCCACCAGGAGACCCGCTGTGGACCGAGCAATTTATCGAGGGAATGGCGAAGCGGTATCCCGGCTTTGATCCGGCACCGTATTGCGCGGCGAGCAAGAACAGCAAGGGCACACACTCTGGGACAAATCCCAAAATAGGAGCGCATCAAACATGAAAATCATCGAGGCGAACGACTGGTCTCCAAGTACGAATTCGCTGCACTGCTGAAAAAACAGGCGGCAGGGATCCTTCAGCTAGACGTGGGTCAATGTGGTGGGATATTGGAGTCCAAGAAGATTGCCAGCATGGCAGAGGCCCATTATGCCCTGATCGCGCCCCATATGTATTGCGGTCCAGTAGCCGCCGCCGCCGCGGTCCAGCTTGACACGTGCTCGCCAAATTTTCTGATCCAGGAGTTCAACGTCAATGACCTCCACAGCGAGATACTTGTGGAGCCAATCCAATTTGAGAACGGCTCTATTATTCCGCCAACAGGACCTGGTTTGGGGGTGGAGCTTGACGAATCGGTTGTCAATAAACATCGTGTGTGAGCAATAGACCCGTTGCGTATCGCCTATCTTGTCGAACCGCTTCAAGCCAGGGATCGCATTGTGATCCGGATATCAATAGACGGTTTTCATCCTCCTCTTGAGATTCGCCACCGACAAGGTCGCGTCGCTCCTCAAACGTAACGCTGTCCCTTATCCTGATCAAAACAGGGATTCAGATATCCAGAATCGTCCGAGCCGCCTCACTCAACCGGTTGTATGTCTCCGGACCGATCAACGCTTTCTGATCGGTCTGCTGTTTCTGATCCCGCCTGCAAAAATAACTGTGCAGCCCATAGCGAGCTTGGTCGCTCTGATTCAGCGTGCCTCCGTGCCAGGTGTGCGAGTTAAAGATCACCACCGTCCCCGCCGGAGCGGTCAACAATACTTGATCTGGATGCGGGGCTTCCGGATCCTCCAGCGCATCCCGAGGATGCTGCCTGCTGTTGTGAGAACCTGGAACCACACGGGTGGCACCGTTCTCCTCCGTAAAATCGCTCAACAGCCAGATGGAATTGCACACGTAATAGTCGCCGGGTTCCACACCCTTTCCCCAGTCTGCATGAAGCTTCTGCAGCCCCTGTCCCGGCAGGGCCGCTCGACCATTCAGAGACGACAGCCGGAAGTTTGGACCCAGCACATGTCGCATCGCCGTCAACACCCGAGGATGCGTAAAGCAAATCTCAAACACCACACCCTTATTCGCCAGATTGGCCAACCGATTCGCACCCGCCTCCTGATGCACCTCCTTGCCCCCATCTTCTCCTTCTAATGCGACCAGCTCGTCAAACCGGGCCTTCAAAGCCTGGACCTGCGCATCCGACAAAAGCCCTTTCATCGGCAAATACCCGCTCTTATCCAGAAAGGCCCGCTCTTCGTCCGAAAGCAAATCGTCGCGCACACCCAGTTCGGCAAGCGCCTCTTCCATTGTCATGGTTTTACCTCTCCAATATGCTGGCGACCTGACTCTGGACTGCGCCCGCGTCCTCAATTTTGTCGACACCGCATCCATCTTCACCGGACCCAATCCGCGTTTTCCTCACGCATCCTTCTCATACAACGTAATGCTCACCTGCGTTCCCGGAAACGACCCCGAAGGAAACACGGACGCCCGTTTCCCCCGAAAATACACGCGCGTATCCCCCGACCGGATGTGCAAACTTCCCTGAAACGCCTGACACGTCTGATGCACAACATAAAGACCCAGCCCTCGCGTTGGCGCTCGGGAAAACTCTTTCTGAACCGCCTTCCGAATGGCCTGTGCATCCGTCCAGGCCGACACATCAAATCGACTCGACAAACTCCCTTTGATCCCGATTCCCAGATCGCACACGCTGATGATTGCAAATTTCTTCTTCAACTTGTGGTTGAGATATCGCTGCGCCACCAAAAACCCTTTGTCTCCGCTGTGATCCAGAATATTGTGACACAACTCGGCCACCACATTTTTAAACCCCGTAATCTCCCGAACTGTATACCGCAACTCCTCTGTCAAAATCGCCCCGACCCGCTCCTCCATCATGCCCAATATCCCCTCGATATCCGCCTTCCTCTCAATCGCCTCCACTTCCAGCAGACTTTCGTTGTGCACGGCCGGTCGGCCCATTTGAGGCGGCCGTTCCACGGTCACATACGCCTCTAATGCCTTGAACACCTGCATCCGGGTCAAATAACTTTCGATCTCCGGGTCTGCCGGCAATAGGCACGAAATATCCCAGTACCGCGTGCTCAAATGCCGACCGATTAGACACAGCATTGCCATCCCGAACGGATCGATAAAACCCAGCCTCGACAAGTCCAGCACAATATTGTCTTCCTGACGCCGAGCCATAAACCCATCCAGATCCCGCAACACATCGTCGCAGGACACGGCGGACAGATTCCGCTCGGTAATCGCCAGGATATTTTCAGACCCGTTTGACATGGTTAGCTTTCTTGTCTTGCTCAATGAAAATGGGATCTAATTTTAGCTTTTTTGAGGAATTCTATAACCGCTTCCAGAGAGCAGTTATAAAATTCTTCTTAACACTTTAAAAATAATTACTTAAGTTCGAAATGACGTAGAATGAGTGGGACACACCCGAATTTCGCGTAGGCAGGATGATGGGCCTGGATTCGTTCAATCGCACCGGAATCTCCTGCTTGACAGGCATTCTGGAGATCTTTCGCCTGTTTCCGGAGTTGATCGAACGATGGGTTGAGAGGAAAGGGTTTAGGCACGGTGGCCTTCTTTCTGAAGTATCCCGATCTCCGCTTCTGACCAGGTCTGATAGAAGCTGTTTTGGATTATGTGAAAGCTTGTTCAATGCGCTCCCGAAGACTTGCGATTGCGTAAAAGGGTATGGAAAGAATGGGTAGATTGTTGTGGAAGGGAAGGGTAGATATTCGAACACCGACTGGAGCCGTATATTGTTCCAGGAAGAGGTGCATGCTACGCAGAGTTCCTGTTTTTCCCGATTTGACTTCGACCGGTACAACCCGTGGACCACAGGCAACCAGATAGTCCACCTCGGCGCTGCTGTTTCGGGCTTCACGAGCCCAGTAGTATAAAGACGCCTTTTGGTAGCTGTCCTGATAGGCCAACAACTCCTGCGCGACAAACTGCTCTGCAACAGCGCCAGCATTGATTTTCATGAGATCTTCAGCAAGCAGGAGATCGCCGGTTGAGCCGCAGATATTTTGCATCAAGCCCACATCCAGAAAAACAACCTTGAAATGTCGATCTTTCACCGCGGCTTCCAGGGGGAGTCCTGCGCCGCTTGTGCGTTTCACCCGGTGGACGATGCCGGCCTGTTCGAGCAATTCGAGGGCTTCCTTTAAATCCCGGGATTGGATATCGGCATCTACACGCGAATATTTAAATTTTGTAGATACCAATCTCGGAACGGCATAGAAAACTTTCTGTAGATATTTGTGCTTTGCCCGGTTGGCATATTTCCCAAAATCGTCACGGTAGGTTTGCAGGATGGCCGTTTGGATCTGCTGACATTTGTTGAGGTTGCCCGAGGAAATGTATTCTGAAACAACGGCAGGCATACCCCCCAGAACCATGTATTTTTTGACCCATGAGATCAGGTGTTCGTGAACGGCTGGATTGACAGCCGCCGGAGCTTTTTGGATGAATTCCCGCGACCTGTGTTCCCCCATTGCGTCTAAAAATTCACCAAATGACAGAGGGGGCATGTAAAGGTACTGGATCCGCCCTACGGGCATTCTAAGACCTTCGGATGCAAGGGCAAACTCTAATAGGGAGCCGGCCCCGATGACGTGAAGGTGAGGCATCTGTTCGTAGAAATATCTCAGGGCTGTGATTGCCCTCGGACATTCTTGTATTTCATCCAGAAAGAGGAGTGTCCGCCCCGGCACAAAGTCCTTCTGGGCAAGAATTGAAATACTGGCTGTGATTTCTTTGGGATCCAGAGAATCAAAACATGCCCTGTATTCGGGTCTTTGTTCAAAGTTAATGACCACCAGATCGTCAAATGACTTCTGCCCGAATACGTGGATCGTATAAGACTTGCCGACCTGTCTGGCACCCCTTATCAGCAGGGGGCGCCTGCGTTCATCCTGTTTCCAGGCCTCAAGCACAGTGTCTATATCCCGGTTCATTTTGATTCCTTGATTATAATACAAGGTAATTATAGACATATTTTGATTATAATACAAGGTAATTATAGGCAAAATAGGATCTGGACATGATTTTCAGGAACGAGATCAACAAGCTGCCAAGCCGGATTGGCGGAAGCGAATGCAGAAATCCCAATTCTGTTGCTAAAATTCCACACGTATAGAAATTTTAGACTCTGGGTGAATCCATCCCCGTCCAGCTTTGAACGGCACACCGATCCCAGAACTTGCAAAAAAAAAAGCGATCCAATAGCGGATCGCTCCAAAAAGAAAAAATGGTGGAGGCGGCGGGAATAGAACCCGCGTCCGAAAGCAGTTTAACAAGCGCGTCTACAGTGCGTAGTCTATCGATTTAGAGTCTCGCGCGGAATCCCCCGACAGACAGGGTGATACACGCGCCAGCTCGATTTGGGTTCGCTCGGGGGCCCTCGAGCGGAAGCCCCTGAACTAGCCTGCTCTAGTCGGCGCTCCGTCCAGACCACACAGGCAAGGTCCGGGGGAACGGACTGCCTAACTCGTTAGGCAGCCATTGCGTACGTATTGTCCGCAAGTATAAAATGTCCCAATAGTTTTACGAGGTAACTGGGACCTCGGCACGCAGCTCTTGTCTCCCCACCCCCGTCGAAACCAGGTCGCCCCCACACCTAACAAATATATAGAACCGAACCTCATCCGTCAAGCGCCTGCCCCCAAAAGGTCCGATCAAGCCCCACCGCCTTCTCGGGAGATGGTTTGCGAGCTGGCGAGCGAACCACGCGTTTCGGCCCTGCACCGGTTGTACCCGGAGCACGGGGCAGGGGCCTACCACAAGGCCAAATTGGAAATTTTTGAAAATACCCGTTCCTAGTTCGCCCGGAACCACTCAATCGTCCACCGCAACCCCTGATCGGGACTGACCTTTGGGTCCCATCCCAGAAGCTTTCTGGCCAACGTGATATCGGGCTGGCGCACCTTGGGATCGTCGCCAATTTGTGCGTTGGGCAACAACTGGACCTCGCTCTCACTCTCCGTCATCTGAATGATCTTGTTGGCCAGATAGAGCATTGTCATTTCTTCCGACGGATTTCCAATATTCACCGGTTCGTGATAATCGGCCTGCATCAACCGGTAAATCCCTTCGACCAGATCTTCTACATAACACACGCTTCTGGTCTGGCTCCCATCGCCGTAGACCGTCAACGGTTCTCCGGCCAGGGCCTGGTTGATAAAATTGGGAATCGCCCGGCCGTCTTTCTTGCGCATTCGAGGACCGTAGGTATTAAAAATGCGCACAATCCGCGTGTCCACCCCGCTTTCTCTGTGGTAAGCCATCGTCATTGCCTCGGCAAACCGTTTGGCCTCGTCGTAGACCCCGCGAAGTCCGATCGGATTGACATTGCCCCAGTAATCTTCTTTTTGCGGATGCACCAGTGGATCGCCATAGGATTCTGATGTGGAGGCCAACAGAAACTTCGCTTTTTTTGCCCGCGCCAAACCAAGCGTATGGTGGGTGCCGTATGCACCCACCTTCATCGTTCGAATCGGATACCGAAGATAATCGTCGGGACTGGCCGGACTGGCAAAGTGCAGGACGTAATCCAGGGAGCCTCTGACATGAATGTAGTTGGTCACATCATAATTCAAAAACGTGAACCCGTCTTTGCCGAACAAATGGGCAATATTATTTGCTCGGCCCGTCAGCAGATTGTCCATCACAATCAACTCGTGCCCCGCATCCAACAGGTGCTCACTCAGGTGGGACCCCAAAAACCCGGCCCCGCCAGTCAACAAAATCCGCATACGCCCTCCTCGAAACCTGCTAATACTCCGGCCAAACTTCGTCGATCTGCGGCTGCCGTTCAATGGCCAGTGCCTGTCGCGTGACGGCCATAAACGCCTCTTCCTCGGCCTTGCTCATCTCCACCTTCCGCCTGGCCATCACCTTTCTGGCAATGGCCAATCCGCGCACCTCATCGTATCGATCCACCCGATCGCCGTCGATCCAGGCAAAGCTGGGAACAAACTTCGGACACCGGTAGGTATTTTTCAAATCGCTGTTGATACAATCTGCCGCAATATTCACCCACTGGCCCACATAGCTGTGGCCCAAAAACCCGTCGTGCTGCTTGTTGGAATATCCGTGCACGATGCTGCCTTCAATCTCACCGCCCACTTTGCACACCGGCCCGATATAGGCCCCGCCAATCACGGCTCCCGGCTGAATCAAACTGCCGTCTCCAAGATAGGCCGGCCCGCGAATGGTCGTGTGCGGCATCACCGTCACATTTTGACCGATCCACACCGGCCCGTCTTCGGCATCGATCACCACACACGGCTTGATCACCGAGCCTTCTCCTAGATATCATCCTTATGTTCCGAGTGCCGCATTCCGGGTGCCGGGTGAAAATGCCTTAGCACCCGGAACTCGGAATGTTAAAGCTTCACAACCTTCTCCAGACCGGCCTGAACCCCCTTGGTCGCATTCCGGGTATCGACCACGCACTTTGCCGTTTTCACAATCCATTCATAATCAAAACTGCTGTGGTTGGTCGTAATCACCACACAATCCGACCGGCCCACCCGCCCTTCATCCAGCGCCACAGAAGTCATGTCCAGATCGTTCACCGAGAACCGATCCACATACGGGTCGTGGTAAGACACATCGGCGCCTTTGCTTTTGAGCATCTCGATAATATCTATCGCCGGCGATTCCCGAATGTCTCTCACATCTGGCTTGTAAGTTACTCCCAGGACCAGGATGGAAGACCCCTTGAAGTTTTTCTCAAATTGGTTGAGTGCATCCCCCACCTTGGCAACCACGTAGGCCGGCATACTTCTCGTGATCTCACTGGCCAGCTCGATGAACCGAGAGTTGAAGTTCAAGGTTCGAAGCTTCCAGGCCAGGTAATGCGGATCAACCGGAATACAATGTCCGCCCAATCCGGGGCCCGGATAAAAGGGCATAAATCCAAATGGCTTGGTAGCTGCCGCATCAATGACTTCCCACACATCAATCCCCAGCCGATCGCACATCAAGGCCACCTCATTGACCAGGGCAATATTGACGCTCCGAAACGTGTTTTCCAGCAACTTGGTCATTTCGGCCGCCTGAGGCGACGAGACCGGCACCACATCGGAAATAACTTGCCGATAAAAACACGAGGCAACCTCCGTACACGTCTCGGTCATGCCGCCCACCACTTTTGGGGTATTGGTCACCGTGTACACCGTGTTGCCCGGATCAATGCGTTCGGGAGAAAAGGCCAGATACACATCTTTCCCCACCTTCAATCCGGTTTCCTCCAGCCTCGGCAACACCACCTCCTGGGTCGTGCCGGGATAGGTGGTGCTTTCCAGGACCACCAGCTGTCCGGGATGCAGCGTCTTTTTGAGTTCCCCAACGGCGTGTAAAATAAACGAGACGTCCCGGATCCCGCGTCTTGTTCAACGGGGTCGGCACACACATCACCACCACGTCCAGATCTTGGGCCACGCCATAATCCTGGGTCGCACCCAGCTTTCCCACCGCTTTCAAGCCCGCCACTTCAAATTCCGACACGCCCTGCACATCCGATTTGCCGGCTTCGACCATTTCGACCTTGTGAGAAGACACATCGATCCCGGTCACCTCAAAGCCCACCTTGGCAAATTCCACGGCCAGGGGCAGTCCCACATATCCCAACCCAACCACGCCCACCCGGGCCGAGTGGTCTTCTATTTTTTTGACCAGAGATTTTTGTATTTTGGCTTCTTTCTCGGTCTTCACAGTTCACCTGTCAGCGTTTGATCAGGCCTTCAGGACGCACGCTCGGGACCCACCAGCCGCATCAAGATCGCTTTTTGAATGTGCATCCGGTTCTCGGCCTGATCTATAGCAATACATCGTTCACCCGCCATCACCTCGGATGTCACTTCATATCCCTTGTGGGCCGGCAAGCAATGCATCACCAGCGCATCGGTCTTCTCTAACAGCGATTGGTTGATCTGATAGGGCGAAAAGACCTCCACCCGCCGATTCTTTTCGGCCTCATAGGCCGGGTCCATAAAAAATTCCATGTCGATCCACGTATCTGTATACACAAAATCTGCATCGGCAATCGCAGTATCCAGGTCCAGGGTCTCTGCAAACAAACCCGAAGTCCGGGCTTCTTGAATCAGGGCATCATCTTTGGAAGGACCATTGGCTTCCGGCGTCACAACCGTGATCCGAACCCCTGCTTTGGTGCAGGCGACGACCAGGGAGTTGCACACATTGTTCCAGATTCCGATGTAGACCACGTGTACATCCTCCAATGTCCCCTGCCTTTCCAGCATCGTTAGCAAATCACCCAGGGCCTGACAGGGATGATACCGGTCGCAGCACCCGTTGATCACGGGCACTTCGGACCCTTCGGCCAGAGATTGGAGATCTTTGTGTTTCAACATCCGGGCCATAATCACATTGGCATATCGCGACAGGACCTGCGCCTCATCTTGAATATCGGCCAGGGCGAAATTGGTCGTTCGCCAGTCTAAAAAAACCGCCTGACCCCCCAGCTGAGCTATCCCTACTTCAAAAGCACACCGGGTGCGCGTTGAGGCCTTCTGAAACAACATCGCCAGCGTCTGACCGGTCAACCCGTCTTTGTATCGTTCGGGATGATGCTTGACGGATAGCCCTTCTTCAACCGTCGCCAGGATGTCGTCCGAAGACCACGTTTTTAGGGTTAACAAATCCATAGGTTATCGGCTCCAAACAAACCAACAAAGCCCCGCCCGATCGGTTTCCGATTGCAGGGCTAGACTACAACTGCTGCGCCAATTCATGCAACAACCGCTTCTTGATATCTTGCAAAGGCGCTTCAATCGTACATCCCGATGCCTTTTCGTGGCCCCCGCCCCCAAAGGTCCTGGCAACCTGGTTTACATTGACCGGCCCTCGCGACCGCAAACTGACACGGTATCTGCCGGGCGATTCTTCCTTGAGAAATAACGCCACGTCCACCCCCTCTATCGATGCCGCATAATCGACCACCACATCCAGGTCGCCCCCGAGGCCATAGGTTGCGAGGTCTACCAACAGGATGCTCACCCGACCGTCCATATGAAGCTCCAGGGTCGAAAGCGCCGAGGCCAGGGTCTGAACGGTTTCAAGCGTTTGATGGGCAAACAAGGCATCCGCAATCGCCTGGGGATCGGCACCCCAATCCACCAGCTCGGCACACACCTTCAACCCGCGCCCGGGGTGCGAGAATTTGAACAATTTGGTATCAAAAGCAATCCCGGCATAAATCTGGGTGGCCATCGCCTGGGTGATAGACACACCCGATGCCTGGACGATCCGATAGACCATCTCGCTGACTGCACTTGCATCCGGATCCAGGATCATCACATCTGCTTCTTCCGAATTGTCCGCGTGGTGATCAATGACCAGCGTCCGGGTGTGCTGCCCTACCATCAAGACCACGTCGCCCACGCGTTTGGACGAAATCGTGGGCGTGTCCACAAAAACCGCCCGTGGAACCGGACCCCGTTCCGACAGGGTGCCATAGCTTTCGATTCGATCAAAGCCATGTAAAAAGGCAAACCTGCGGTCCGGAGTTTCATCGTTCAATACAATCCGATAATCCCGCCCCATCTGGTCCAGCATCTCCCCAAGGGCCAACAACGCCCCCAGGCCGTCACCGTCGGCATTCATGTGCGTCAACAACAAATAGGGTTCGTCCGAGTTAAAAAAATCAACCGCCGCTTGATAATCGATCATGCAGTGCCTCCGGACAACGTGATTTTTACTCAGGATCAAAATCAGACAAAGTCAAAATATCGCCTTTCCGCTTCCAACCGTCAACCGTTAACTGTCCCGTTCGAACCTGATCAGGCTATCTCACCAGCCACCCCATCGGGTCTGCCGGGTTTTCTCCTTGCATGATTTCAAAGTGCAACCAGAAGTTGCCGTCCGGACGCCCCGAATTCCCCACCAGACCCAGAACCGCCCCTTCGGCCAGAATCTCGCCCTTGTCCACCAGATTTTCGCCCAGGTGACCGTAGAGAGTGAAAAAGCCCTCTGGGTGTCGCAACAACACAAACAAACCATAGCCCGGGAACCAATCGACCAGCACCACTTCTCCGGGTGCCACGGCCTTCACATTGTTTCCCTCGGCCGCGGCAATATTGATGCCCCGGTTAAACGTCCAGGTTTTCAGCTCCGGATCTTGATACTTGCCATAGCGCGTCACCACCGGACCGTCAACAGGGCGCAACAAATAGCCCTTGTGGGCAATAAAATCAAACGGCGGCAGTTCGGCCAACCGCTGTCCGCGACGCAGCCGTTCTTCCAGCACTTTCAAGATCTGAGAAATGCGATCGTTGCTCTCCGCCTTCTTTTCTTCAAATGCCTGATGGGCCCGTTTGCGAGCCGCAATATCCGACTGGAGCCGGTGGATGGCCTGCTTCTTGCCCACAGCCGACTGCTCCAACTGCCGTTCTGTTGTAATCCGTTTCTGCAATAGCGCCTTCTGGTGTTTATATTCGGTATCTTGAAGCGTATATAATTTTTGCACCCGAAGCTGGCTGGACCGAAGCGCCTGATACTCTTCCCGATCCTGTTCGGCAATGCGAACCAGATATCGAACCCGCCGGAGAGCCTCCGAAAAAGACGCCGACGAAAACAGAATCTCCAGCATGTTTCGACGGCCCCGTTTATACATCTCACGCACCCGAAGCGCCATACCCGCCTTGCGCACCTTCAACCGTTCCTGTGCACTGCGAACCTGCTTTCGCGTTTCCGAAAGCTTTCCGGAAAGGCCCTGCTCCCGCCGCCTGATATTCCGCAACTCTCCCTGAACCCGATACATGGACCGCTCCAGCCGCTCCAGATCCACTTTCTCGGTTTGCTGCCTTTGAAGCGATTTCTGGAGCTTGGCTTCGTTGGCCTCCTGGGCTGCCTGCAAACTATCCAGAGACGCCTTCGCCGCTTCCAACTCCCGCTCCAGATCATCGCCCCAAACAGCCGATCCGCCACCCCACCCAATCACCAAGGCCCCGATCCAAACCCAAAAACGCATTGTCTTGAAATCCAGCAAGACGATCCCCTTTTGTTTTTATTGGGAGCGGCAGGGCCGGGATCTGCGGCCCTCTGCGTGGGGCCCGGGGGAAGGAAGGGAGGTTCTGCGGCCCTCTGTGATCCCCCGCGGCAATCCCCCGCGGCGATCCTATTTGAACGTCACTGCATGCAACACACGGCTCAAAGAAGTCCAACTGCCCAGCACGCCGAGCATCGTGCCAAGCCCGATCAGCCCAAGCCCCAGATCAAACGGCGGCTCCAGAGTCCAGTCTGGCACCCGAACGGCCCACCAGCCTGCCACATACGACAGGCAAAGGGTGGCCATCAGACCGCCTGCCAATCCTTGAAGCCCACCGCCCACCAGAAAGGTCATCCGAATAAAGCCACCGGTTGCACCCACCAGCCGCATAATTTCAATGGCTTCCCGCTGGGCCAGCACCATCAACTTGGCCGTGTTACTCACGGCAAACGCACAGGCCAAACACAACACACCGCCCAGCAAAACTCCCACGCCGACCGCAATTTGCAACGCCCAGTCCAACATCTCCACCCAGGATTCTCCCACATCCACACTTTCCACCTCCTGCCACCCGGAAGCCGCCTCCGAAAGCACACGTACCTGCGCAGTCATATCAGACCCGGGCACCATTTTCACCCGAATCGACGTCGGCAGGGGGTTTTGGGACAGCGCATCGAGCATACCGCCCCCAAACATTTCTCGAAACTCCCCTGCCGCTGCGGCCTTATCAATATACCGGACGCCAGAAACCCCGGGCATTGCGTCCAGATCCTCGGCAAGCGCCAGCGCCCGTCGACGGCTCACCTGATCCCGGAGATAGATATCAATTTCCACACGCTCCCGGAGTTGCTCGACAAGCGCATAGCCTCCGGTCATTGCCTGTCCAAACACGCCCAGTACCAGCAGGGAGGCCCCAATGGTTGCCACCGACAGCACGCCCACCATCCCCGTGCGCCACAACCCTCGAATCGCCTCCAGAAAAGCTCGGATCAGACCCATAGTTGAGGATGCCCAAATATCGTAAAAAAAGGATTCTTGTTGTGCCCGATTCATCCCGACCGAAGCAAGTAATCCACATCGGCCACCGAACCGGCCTCCTTGGTACGTCCCTCTTCCAGCAACAACATTCGCCTCGGATGGCGTGCCACCAGGGCCGCATCGTGGGTGGCCATTATCACGGCCGTGCCCCGGGCATTGACCTCCGAAAAAATACCCATCACCTCTTCGGTGGTTTCCGGGTCCAGGTTTGCGGTGGGTTCATCGGCCAGCAATACAAAGGGTTCGTTGGCCAGCGCCCGTGCAATGGCCACCCGCTGCTGCTCCCCGCCCGACAGCGCCGCCGGATACATATCCCGTTTATGAATCAGGTCCACTGTCGAGAGCAATGACAACGTTCGCCGTTTCACCACCGACCGCTTCACTCCGGTCACTTCCATTGCAAATGCGACATTTTCAAACGCCGTCCGATCCCGCAACAATCGATAATCCTGAAACACCATCCCCACCTGCCGGCGCACGTGGGCAACCGTGGATTCCTGGAGGTGCTCTGAATCGTATTCCCCCACAAATACCACCCCGCGATTCGGCCGTTCTTCAAACAAAACCAATTTCAAAATCGTGCTCTTGCCCGCCCCCGACGGCCCCACCAGATACACAAATTCTCCCCGCCCGACTTCAAAGTCCACATCCGTCAAAATCGTCCGTCCCTCCCGTTCCACCCAGATGTGCTGTAATTCAATCAAGCATTCGTTCTCCCACCCTGTTAAGGTGCCCGAAAACGGGGAGAGGGCCTCACCCTCTCAACACAAAATGCACCCGATCTGCCAATTCGGTAGGCGGTTCAAATCCATACCCGCCGTATACGCCTTCCACCTGAAAGGGGGCATCTTCCAGCACCGCTTCAATGTCCGAAAGCGAATAAATCCGCTGGCTGTGTACTTCTCGAACCACTTCCTGCGGATCCTCAAACCGAATTTCAAATTTGTTAAACTGCACCCCGTTATCATAATAGCTGTGCCGGGTATAGGAAAATCCATCGCCCTGGTCTTTGTCCGTCATATCCCGAAAATAACGCATCGAATTGGATTCGGTACACACATCAAAAATAAATACGCCGCCGGGCGAAACCACTCTGCGCACCTGCTGCAAGGCCGTTGCCATATTCGAGAGCGTCATCAGATAATTCATGCTGTCATACAGACATAGCACCCCTTCAAAGGTCGACAAGGACGACAAATCCAGCAAATTCCGATGATAAAAGGGGATCTCATACCCCTGTCGCTTCACCTTTTCTTTACCCACCACCAACATCTCGGCACACCCATCGGACCCCGACATCTGGTATCCCCGTCGGGCAAGTTCCAGGGCCAAACTCCCGGTCCCACACGCCAGGTCGATCAGAGATTCGGGAGCCAGATCGTGCCGGGCAAGCAACGATTCCACATAGCTGGCCCAGTGCACGTAGTCCACATGCCGCATCACATAATCGTAGATAGATGCCAGCCTGCTGTAGGGTGCCACGGCCGGCACGTCTTTCTTCCACTGGAACATAATAAAAACCAGAAGGCAGAAAGCGGAACGCACCAGGCAAAAATTACACTGCCTTCTGCCCTCTACCTGCTGCCTTGTCTACCTAATATTTGTGATCATCCACCCACAACAGAGGGTGAACAGGAGAAGCGGCTTTGCGGCCCTCTTCATTACAGGGCAGGAAACAGGGGATACGATTCTAGGGTCAAAACTCGAGTTCCCGAGCTTCATCCCGAATCACCCGATAATAATCCGGGGCCGTCTTTTTCGATATATTGCCCCGGGGCAATTCCAGTATTTTCACTTCCAGATACCGATCGGCAAAAGCAATCGCAACCGTTTGCCCCACCTGGACTAGACGGCTCGCCTTGGCCGTCTGATCGTCCACCGTCACAATCCCATTCTCACATGCCCGCTTGGCCTCCGACCGCCGCCGGGTCAAACAACACTTGTTCAAAAAAACATCCAACCGCATTCTTCCCCCCATATTTCTGGGCTGTGACAGGGTGGGATGCCCTTCTTGATCACTCCAGCCGCACTTCCACAAACAGCTTTTCTCGCGTCTCGGCCAATATTTCGCGAAATAATTCCTGCAACCGCGCCTGCTTGGCAATCTCCTCCAGGGAGACCAGGTCGTCGTTCACCTTCACCAGATGCCAGCCAAACTCGGTTTGCACAGGCAAACTAACCGCACCTGGCTGCAAGGTTCGAACCACATCGGCAAAAGCCGGCGGCAAATTCTCCTTCTGAAAGGACCCCAACCGACCCCCCAGGGAGGCCGTTTCTGCATGATCCGATTGCGTTTTGGCCAATTCCGCAAAATCTTCACCGGTCTGAATCCGTTTGTAAAGTTCCAGGGCTTTTTGATGGGCCGCTTCTCCGTCTTCCGACCCGCCTCTTAAGGTGATCAAAATATGCCGGGCACGAACCTGGCTCCCATCGATCTCTTCTATTCGAATGATATGAAATCCCAACACCACGGGGGAACGAGAAAGTACGGTTTCTACAACCTCACTTGTTTCTCCAGGTCGGAGTGAAAACACCACGGCCTCAAATTCAGACACCATCGTGCCTTTTGCAAAGAATCCCAGATCGCCCCCATTGGCAGCACTGCCCGGATCCTCCGAATAAGCCCGGGCAAGTTCGCCAAAATCTTCGCCCGCCTCCACCCGTTTCAACAAGGCTTCTGCCTTCTCCCGGGCCTCCGCCTTTCGCGTCTCAGACGGTTTGGGTGCGGCCAAAATATGGCTTACAGACAGTAAATCCGACCGGCCCGCCCGGTAGGCCTCTTGAAAGATCTCCACGTCTTTGGCTGTCACCAACACCTTCTGAGAAAGGGCCTCATACATTCGCCGTTCCAGATACTGGTTCCGGATCTGCTCTTCAAACTCCCGTCGAATTTCCCGCTCGGTGATCCCCTGTTCTTTTAACTCTTCCGCAAAAGCCGCTTCGCCGTTTTGCGCCTTCAACTGGCGGATCTGCTGCCGTGCCATTTCAATAATCTGGTTTTCATCCACCTCAATGCTGTCTTCTTTGGCCCGGGCAAGTAGCAAATAGCGCTGGATCTCATTTTCCAGTATCTTGTGAAACAACTCCTGAATCTGTTCCTCACGAATGCTTCGGATATCAATGCCCTTGGACATAATTTCAACCCGGATTTTTTTGAACACATCCGATTCCAGTACCACCGCTTCATCAACGACTGCCACAATACGGTCCAGTCGCTGAGGGGCACTTTCTACACGCATCCCCAGAACGGGGAGTGCCAACACCAGGATTATCATCCATCGATATATCATAACCAACGCGCTCCTATCCTCCCTGATTTTTCCTCATTCACTGGGCAGCGGCACTCGAGCTTGCCCCTTCATCCAGCTTTTCCGGATGCACAGACCACTGGACCTTTTGTTTGACCGCTTCCAAAATTGCCTGTCGCCGTTTCTCCCGTCGCTCCGCCAGAATACGCTGTCGAATTTCCCCCCGCACCTCGATCAAGTCCCGCATCGTGCCGGCTTCCCGCCGGTCGATCACTTCAATCACATGATACCCGAGTTTCGATTGAATTCGAGTCCGCCGACTCAAACGGGCCTTCTGGCAGGCATCCCAAAAGGATGAGTCCACCTGGTCTGCCGTAAAATATCCAAGATCTCCGCCCGAATCGGCCGACGCATCAATCGAGACCTCGCGGGACACACGGTCGAATGCCTCCCCACCCTGCAACCGCTCCCACACCCGGGTCTGGGCCGTCTTCCCTTCCACCAGAATATGCCGTACCCGGATCTCGGCCTGGTCCCGGACAAAATCTTCCTGATGCGCTTCATAAAAATTGTGATATTCGCCTTCCAACACATCCGTGTCTTGCCGGAACTCCCGTTCCAACAATTCGGCCACCATCAAGCGCCTGGTGGCCGCTTCAATCCGATGGGTCAGGTCAGGGTCTTCGTGCAACTTGCGGGCAAGGGCCTCTTGATACAGCAATTCCTCTTCCACCCAGCCTTCCACCAGCCGCTGTTTTTCCTGCACCGTCACCTGGCCAATAAAGGGATGGGGAATCTGCCCGTTCACCTTTTCCATCGTCAACCGGGCATCGCCTACCCGGGCAACCACGGTCCCTTCCGGCACATCCTGGCATCCGATCAGCCCGGTGAGACCCACACCCAAGCAGACCCGAAACGAGCGAATCCATCCCCCCAACCTCAAACCAGTTCCCCTCCGAAAGCGTTGCTCAGAAGCGAAAGGAAATCCAAA
Organism: bacterium; assembly: GCA_027296045.1. Lineage (GTDB taxonomy): Bacteria > Latescibacterota > UBA2968 > UBA2968 > UBA2968 > JAPUJS01. Next base: position 18,754 of record JAPUJS010000433.1, read on the forward strand.
AGAAGGGGGCCTTCTTTCTCCCTGCTTTCTGATTTCCTTTTTTGCTCTAACTATTGGACTATAAAAAAGTTCCGTCTATCTGAATATACGCCTTCATACCAAGCTCTGCAACACATTTTTCGCACTTCTCAGCCGCTCGATAGACCCCTTTCCATCCAGTTCCACCTCAATCCGGGGCGGATCATCCAGGAAAAATTGCAACGGCACAGGCGACTTGGTTACCATCTCCTCGACGTCTTTTCTCCCCAGAGTCCGGTCAGGTCCAAAAACAAGGGTCATATTCTGGCCGACCTGTAACCGGCTCAATCGAAGCTGGCGGGCCAGGAGTTTGACAAAAATCGTGTCCAAAAGTGCCGAGGTCTCGTCGGGAATCGCCCCATACCGGTCGGCCAGTTCTTCCTCGATTGCCAGCACTTCCACGGTCTGGCGGACCTCCCCCAACCGCTGATAAAAGGCCATTTTCTGGTCCGGATCGGGCACATAGGTTTCCGGGATATACGCGGTTGCCGATACCTGAAGCTCCGGTTCTATGGCAGGTTCCGTCTCGTCTCCCTGGATTTGCCGAATGGCCTCGTCCAGAAGTCGGGTATACAAATCAAATCCCACGGCCATAATATGGCCGTGCTGTTGGGCACCCAGCAAATTTCCAGCCCCCCGGATTTCCATATCGCGCATCGAAATATGGAACCCCGACCCCAGGTCTGAAAATTCCTCAATCGCCCGCAGCCGCCGCACCGCAGACTTGGCCAACCCCTTAAAGGAGGGCACAAACAGATGGGCATAGGCTCGCCTGCTGGAACGTCCAACCCGACCCCGGAGCTGATACAACTGGGCCAGTCCTAGCCTGTCGGCCCGGTTCACAATCAGGGTGTTCACATTGGGAATGTCCAGACCCGATTCGATAATCATGGTCGAGACCAGCACATCATATTTGTGCTCTAAGAAATCTATCATCACCTTTTCCAACTGCCGTTCGGGCATCTGTCCGTGGCCGATGCCATAGCGCACTTCTGGCACCAGACGCTCCAGAAAGTCCACAATCGCATGGATCGACTGCACCCGGTTGTGCACGAAATACACCTGCCCACCCCGATCCACCTCCCGGATGATGGCCTCGGCGATCCGTTCCTCATCAAAAACCCGCACCTCGGTCTGGATCGGAAGCCGATCTTTTGGCGGGGTGCGGATCACCGACATGTCGCGGGCACCCATCAACGACATGTGTAACGTCCTTGGAATCGGTGTGGCCGTGAGCGTCAACACGTCCACCAATCGCTTAAATTCCTTCAACCGCTCCTTGTGCCGCACCCCAAATCGGTGTTCTTCGTCCACCACAATCAACCCCAAATCCCGAAATCCGATATCTTTTGACAACAATCGGTGCGTTCCAATAACCACATCCAACCGCCCCGATTTCAAGTTTTCAATGGTTTTTGTCTGTTCTGCTTTGGTTCGGAACCGGCTTAAAACGTCTACTGTCACCGGCAAATCTGCAAACCGCTCGGTGAAGGTTCGATAGTGTTGCTGTGCCAAAATCGTGGTCGGTGCCAGCACGACCGCCTGCTTTCCGTCTATCACGGCCTTAAACGCCGCTCGAATGGCTACTTCGGTTTTGCCGTAGCCCACGTCCCCACAGATCAATCGGTCCATCGGGGCGGTGGCTTCCATGTCTTTTTTTACTTCTTCAATCGCCGTCATTTGATCCAGCGTTTCCTGGAAGGGAAACGACGCTTCCAGCTCCTTCATCTCAGCCGTGTCTTTTGCACACGCAAATCCCGGCCTTGCCTTCCGCTCTGCATAAAGAGAAATCAGCTCGGCGGCCATCTTGAAGATCTCTTTCCGGGTCTTCTCCTTCAATCGCTCCCACGCCACCGTGCCCAGCTTGCTCAAGACAGGTACGGCCCCCTCCTGGCTGGCATATTTCTGCACCCGGTCCATCTGATCCACCGGCACATATACCTTGTCCCCACCCCGATAGAACAGGGTGAGACACTCGGCACTTACCCGGCCCATTTCAATCTGTTCAATCCCCACAAATCGTCCAATTCCGTGATCCACATGCACCACGAAATCGCCCCGGTGCAAGGCCGCGACCGTCTTGATGGGCGTTGCATCCTTGAACCGTCGATACCGCCTCCTGCGACGATGTCGGCTGTAAATTTCATGATCATTGGTCAAAAAGACCTTGCCCGGCCCATACAAAAACCCGGACTGCATGGGTCCAATATAAAAGGACATACAGTCTTTCACCTCATCCAGCAATTCTTCCAGTCGCGCCTGTTGGCCCAGGCTTTCACAAAGCAGCACCACCTCGTAATTTTCCAGCCAGTATTTCCGCAAGTCTCCTTTCACTTCCTCCAGGTACCCCTCATAACGGCGCCCCCCCTGTGCCCCAAATTCCACATCCGGTCCATCCGTGCTCCCGACCGCCAGGTTAATCACCCGGCGCATCCCCGATATTCGTTCCAGCACGATTTCCGGCTTTCGAAGGATGATTTCGGCCGGCAGCAGTTCTTGTTCCCCCCGACGGGCTCTGTGCTTTTTCAGGCTCTGTTTGCACGCTTCCCACACCCGGTCTGCCTCGCTTTCAATATCCCCCGGGTTATCCACCACCAGCACGCATCCTTCCGGCACAAAATCCAGAAATCCTGTGGTTTCACCGTATAAAATTCCCAGATAGTGTTCTTGCCCCTCAAACAATCCTTCCCGTTCCAACAGGTCTCGAACCACGGGCAGTTCCAGCTTGAATTCCACTTCCGCCCGCTTCAAATTTGCCTCATAAATCTCACCCATCGTGATTGGGAGCACAGATTCTCGACACGGGAGCACCCTGGCGTGCTCCAACTGGTCTACAGACCGCTGTGTCCCCAGATCAAACGCTCGAATCGAGTCCACTTCGTCGCCCCAGAATTCCACCCGGGTGGGCTGGGCATTCCCAAAAGAGCAATAATCCAGAATGCCTCCCCGCACGCTGAACTGGCCCACCCCTTCTACCGTATGGACCCGTTCATACCCGATTTCCATCAAATGGTCCGAAAGCTCCGTTAAAGAGGCCTCCTGGCCGGTCCGAATACTCCGCACGCAGAGCTCGAACAGGTCCGGGGTCAGTGTATGTCCCATCAATGCCTCTACGGTGGTCACCACGATTCCCCCCTCTGCCTGCTGCAATTGGTCCAGGGCCTCCATCCGCAAGCCCACCACATCCAGATGTGGCGAGCGGCCGTCAAAATGCGCCACATCCCAACCCGGAAAATATCCCACCCGATCCGCCTCCATCAACCGCTCCAGATCATTCCGCAAACTCTCCGCCCCATCCTCATCCGAACACACCACCACCACCGGACCGGCCACCACTTCTTCCACCCACGTCAACACAAAGGCCGATAAAGACCCAGCAATCCCGCGCATTCCAATCTCCCGGTCCCCCGCTTCCAACCTTTTGGCCAACATTTGAAACGGGTCCGAATGTTTGATCCGCTCATACAATCGTTCAATCGACATACACCGAACATCCTTCATTTTAAGGTGATCGTGATGCTTTTTTCCGCGAACTCCCACACCCCCTGTTTGTTCGCTATCCCAGGCCCAACGTTTCACACAGCCCCAACAAAGAGAACACCAATAGCCACCCGTTCAACCAAAAACGGATGGCGTACATACCAAAAAGCCCGACTCAAAACGAGTCGAGCGTTGGAAGGCGAAAAAATGGCGGGGTAGACGGGGCTCGAACCCGCGACCTACGGCGTGACAGGCCGTCACTCTAACCAGTCTGAGCTACTACCCCGCACCGATAAGCGACTACAAGATAACATAGCGACCCACCCCTGTCAAGGGTTTTCAAATCAAATTAATAGGCTTTAACCTGCCGAGAATACAGCATATCACGAAACCCATAGGGCTTGACATGGACTCGATTTTCCTCCCTCCACGACGACCGCGATTTGGACCCTTTGGAACAGATT